>NZ_JBFRNC010000053.1:0-7320 GCF_041470825.1 Vibrio sp. 10N.261.55.A10
CTTTACGGGGTCACTTCATTTTGCGGCTTTTTTAATTTTTACTATTTAGACGTAGATAGCAATCTATCTGTGCATCTGCCTGTCTAAAATGGCAACTCAACCTGCATCATTAGGTCGGCGTCACGTGAGTCGTGCCAACGATAATCAAAGCGCATACGCGGCTGCCCTTCGACTTTCTCGCCAAAACCGATGCTGAGTTGAAGACCATGATTCATCAACCACTCCTCTGTAGACATATCATACTCCTCGTCTTCAAGGTCTTCTGGAAACCACATACCCAAGCCAACATAGTTTGACTCAATGCTTTGTGTCAGCAATGGCGAGTCTTTACTTTGAAGTACCCAATCAGACCAATAGTCCGGTGTGCTTTCAGGTTCATCATCGCTCAGCCCACTGATTTCCATCATACGTTGGCCAAAAGACTCAATGCTGGTCGAGAAATCTAGACAATTGTCATCTTCATCAGAAGTCAGCATGATTGAATCTAAGCTAAAAAAATCACACTCAGCATACGCAGGCATACTACATGCTGCCATGATCAACGTCGCTGATATCGCGCTCTTTAGCATAGTCCTCTGACCTCTTGATTAGTGAACTTACATTATCTGATACAGTCCACTATCTTGCAACATCTTTGTAACTGACTTTGTACTCAGTTTTGCAACATCGCTTCCACTTATCAGTGCATTACGTATGTCTGTGCTGCGAATTTTCACTTTTTCAGGGCAAGCCATTACAGACCACTGCTCGGTAATCTCATCTGATTTATAGAAAGATGAGAACTTAAAGAAGTTATCTGGGCCAATAACAAACGTCAGTTCAGCGTCACGATGTAACTTTTGAAGTTCACTGAGCACTGCATAAGTCGTGACGCTTTCACCTGGGGTAAATAGGCTCTTTTCGATCAAAGAAAGCTCCACTTGATCCAGTGAAAGATCGCTAATAAATGCGTTAACTAACTGACATCTCATATCAAAGTCTAGCATCTCTTTTCCCCAAGCATGGGCAATACTTGGAACGAGTAGAATTTTGTCAAAGTGAGCCAACGAATCAATCACACTTTTGTGCCCTAAGCTCGGTGGATTAAACGCACTACCGAAAATGGCTATTTTTTCCATTGTTTATTACTGCCTTCTCTTTCTAAGCTTGTGCAAAGAGGTTTTTAAATCGGATGATTTAGGTATGATAACACTAGATTTTTAATTTGCTTGCAGGAAAGGAATACGAATGGAACAGTTAATTCGTGACGAAATGCGCGTACTACCTTCAATTGACCCTCACTTCGAAGTGACTCGTCGTGTGGACTTTATTAAAACGAAACTTCAGCAGTCAGGCTGCAAGTCTCTGATCCTTGGTATCAGTGGCGGTGTGGATTCGACAACTTGTGGCCGTTTAGCACAAATGGCCGTTGATAGCCTAAATGAAAACGCTGGTAGCAACGACTACCAATTCATCGCGGTTCGCCTGCCTTACGGTGAACAAAAAGATGAAGACGAAGCGCAACTTGCGCTGTCTTTCATTCAGCCTTCTCAATCTGTTTCTGTAAACATTAAAGCGGGTGTTGATGGGCTTCACGCTGCATCTCACATTGCTCTAGAGGGCACAGGCCTACTACCAACAGATTCAGCAAAAATCGACTTTGTGAAAGGCAATGTGAAAGCTCGAGCTCGCATGATCGCACAATACGAAATTGCAGGTTACGTTGGCGGTCTTGTCATCGGTACTGACCACTCAGCTGAAAATATCACTGGCTTCTACACCAAGCACGGTGACGGCGCATGTGATTTAGCGCCTTTGTTTGGCCTGAACAAGCGTCAAGTTCGTGAACTTGCAGCAACGCTAGGTGCGCCAGAGCTATTGGTTAAGAAAGTGCCTACTGCCGACCTAGAAGAGCTTGATCCACAGAAAGCCGACGAAGCAGCATTGAACCTTTCTTACGACCAAATCGATGATTTCCTTGAAGGTAAAGAAGTCCCTCAAGACGTGTCAGACCGCTTAGTAGGCATCTACAAAGCAACACAGCACAAGCGTCAACCGATCCCAACGATCTACGATTAATTGTTTGAATTAATCTTAGAATCAAAAAGGCCGGAAGTTCATTTCAGTGAACTTCCGGCCTTTTCTATTCAATGTGCTTTTCTTTCTGGCCTTCCGACCTACCGAGTTAGTCTACAACTTCGATATCAGTTTGAGGCACACTGCAACACGCCAGTATTTGCCCCATGTTGCGTTCATGCTCTTGCAACGCCGGTACATCAGGTTGATGAACTTGCCCAGACTCAAGGGTCACTTTACAAGCACCACAGAAACCCGCGCGACAGCTTGATGCGATAGACACACCTGCCGACTCAGCTTGCTCTAGTAGTGTTGATTGGTTGTTGCCTTCGAACAGGTAGCCGTTAACGCTCAACTGCAGTTGCTTCACCGCTTCTTCCGTTGATTGAGCAACACCAAACGCTTCTTGATGATAATGCTGAGGATTCAGCCCCATTTGAATCAGCAATTTCTTGGCATTATCCATAAAGCCGTCAGGGCCACACACGAATGCTTGGCGCTTATGAAGGTCCTCAATTTTGGCGACATGAGACACACTCAAACGACCTGACAAACCATCCCACTCTTTCGTTGGTTGGCTTAGTGAATAAATCACACTTAGACCAGCATGTTCGCGAGCGATCTTATCAATCTCAGCTTGATAAGGGATATCTTCTTCACTGCTGCATTGGTGATAGAACACCACATCATCAATCTGACCATGGTCGGCTAAGTAACGAAGCATCGACAACATAGGGGTGATGCCGCTTCCCGCTGATAACAGCAGTAATGGATGTGTTGGGTTATCTTCTAAGTAGAATGCGCCATCTGGATTCTGAGCAACTAGCGTGTCACCGACTTGGAAGTGATCATTGAGCCAGTTTGAGATTTGACCATCGTCCACTCGCTTCACGGAAATCGCCAAACGACCTGCGCGTGAAGGGCTAGAAGATAACGTGTAACGACGAGACACTTTCTCGCCATTAATCACCATTTCAATCGGTAGATGCTGCCCCGGCTGATAGCTTGGTAATAAATTGTTCTCTTTCGCTGGCTCTAGCCAAAAGGTTGTGAAGTCGCGAGCGATCTCTTCACGCTCGACGCAAGTTAAGTGCAGTGACTCGACCCAAGAGTCTTCGTAATGTTCTTTCTCTTTGGTTTCAAGTACCTCAACAACGTCACCCGCTTTCACCAGACCTTCATTTTTCGCCACAAGGTTCTGACCAAAGAAAACGCCACCACGTTCATTGGCTCTGAACGTAGAAAAGGTATTGAGTGGCTCTTTTGTTGCTCTGAATTCGCCGCTCTCAACATCGACTGTCGTTAGGATACAGCGCTCACAAGGCTTCACCGCTTCGAATTCAACCTCACCAATTCGAATGCGCTTCCAACCATCTTCAGCAAACGCTTCAGTGTTTGAGACGACAAAATTGGTGCGGAACTGATCCATTGAATGGGTTTCAGGGCTGCGGCGATTGAGTTCATCAAGAGAGGCTTGGCTGATCACTAACATTGGGTAACCGTCAGCAAAACTCACATTGTGACCGAGCTTTTCACGAACACGATTCGATTGCTCACCACAGAACAGTAGCTCAACGCGCACGCCCAACACATCACTGAACCAATCATCGGCTTCATCACATGTCGTGTATGCCGTGAAGCTGTCTTTCCACACCGTTGCTGGCGCTTCTTGCATCTTGAAGCTCGCATACTTTAAGCGCAGCGGTTCTTTAGCTTCATAAGTGAAGATCAAACCATCTGGTTGCAAGCTAGAAGATACCTTGACCATTTTAGGGTACTTACGTGCCGTCACCATTGAGCCGTCAGCCAAGGCCAACATAAAACGTCTGTCGAAGGTAAGGCCCTGTTTTTCGACCCAAGCAGAAGAGAGTGCAATCCCACCTACTGATTTAACCGGAAACACATTAATTTGAGATAAGGAGGGCTGTTGACCTGAAAGCTCTTGCTCCAAAGCCTTTTGATCCAAAGGTGACTGCGACATAACGATTCCAATGTTTTGTTGTTTGTCCCAATGCTAACAAATGGTTATAAATAGATAAACTGGCAGGCATTAAACACTTAATACTAAGTAGGCATGATTAAACTAATAGAATGGCATTATGTTCCGGCAAACCTAAAACTCTTGAAACTAACGATGATGCTTTACACACTAAAAGTAACCCGAATTTATTCACGCTATTTTTAAGTAGATCAGCAATATGCTGCACCTTGTTTCGACAATTGACTCAATGAGCCAGGTTTGCCTAAGTGATAGCCCTGAAAATAATCTATGCCCTGCGATTGTGCAAAACGTAAATCTTCATGGTTTTCTATACCTTCAGATAACAATTCAATCTGATACTTCCGAGCTAAAAATCTAAGACGCTCCCAAAAGGTCGAATTATCACTCCGGTTTCTCATTAACGACCGATCTATTTTCACTATGTTCGGTTTAACAACCCTAATCAGTGCTTCACCAGTGTTATAACCACTGCCATAGTCATCTATCGCGATTTTAATTCCAAGACCACGACATACTCCAAACTGGGACATCATCCTTTTCTCGTCAATGCCAACCGGGTATTGTTCATTCTCAGTAAGCTCAATCCATAAGGTTATACCCAACTTATTACATGCTTGCCAAATTGGGGAAATATCACGTAGAAAAGTGAAACTTAAAACGTGATCAGGGGAGATATTAATAGTCAGAAAATCAATCATTTTCTTCTGAGACAATAATTCCTCGGACACTCTTAACAAGAATATTTGAGTAAACCATGCAATCTTCTTAGAGTCTAACAGACAGCGAATTGACGATTCAACATCGTGCCCTTTTTCCCAACGTAACAAAACCTCAGCACCGACAGTTCCATTGCCATTAGTTATCGGTTGAAAAACAGGATAAAACAATCCCTGATTAACATCGTCAATAAGTGCTTCGGCTTGTAAATTTTCAGACAACATATTCGTATTCATAAACAAACCTCTTTTTGTGATTAATCCATACTACAGATCAATAACTAGCAAGGATTAGCATGAACAAATCATATGTAGCTTTACATGCCTACTTCTTAACCGTGAAGACAAACTGCATAAGTAGTTAAACGAACTCCTGTACAAATACACAATGCCGTTTCAAAACGGTAATCTCGAGTCTGTTACATTTAGATAGGTTATTAAAAACGCCATAAACCATCATAGATGACTATACTTCAATTAGATCAAATTACGCTTAGGGATAATGTATGTTTGGTGACTATTTAAAGGAATTGAGAGTCTCACTAGGTCTTACTCAGAGTGAGCTTGCTGTTAAGTTAAACCTTGCAAATGAAGAGTTTCGCTCTGTAGACGTGGTAACTCTCAGTCGTTGGGAACGAGGAAAAACCAAACCAACACTTGCAAAATGCCTAAGAATCTTGCGTTGTTTACAGGTTGACCTGAGTGACTTTTATGAATTAATACCTAATCCAAACGAAACAAAGCTACTAGACGAGGTTGAACAACTTCGTTTTAATAACAGGGTAACGAAGCTTTCATCATTAAGTTATGAAGAGCCACAAGAGCCACAATCAACTTTAATTACTGAGATGCCACTTCTTTTGAAAGATGATGACAAGATACTATCTAGCCTTAAAATCTTTTACGAAACAGCCATCCATACACCGAAGGGTTTTTTCGACATTAATCTATATGACTACCAACAAAACAAACGAGCTATTTTAAAAAGATTTATAACAGAAAGCGGGCAGTTGGTAGGTCACTCAATTAGTTTTATATTCGAAAGTGACTATTTTGACAAAGTTACTCATTCAAAAATCATTGATATCGACCTGACAAAATCTGTCAGTTATAAAAATTCGACTAAGTTATCGGTTTGTAATTATAATCGTTACTCTTCTAATTTACAGATATTTCGATGTATGTTAGTTTCTCAATTTATAAACCTAATTCACTATTCAAATGTTCAACGTTATTATTTCTTTAGTGCATGGCCTGAAATCGGACAAATTTTAGAGCAACTTGGATTTAAGAAAATAGCATTTGATATTGAGTCAGAAAAAGGAGGTTTTAAATTAGGCAACCGCTCATTCGAACATTGCTTATACGAAATTGATACAGCGACACTTCTTTCTCAACCCGAAATAATAACCCTCATAAAAACAACCCAGTGGGATAACCAATACTCAATCAAAAATCATTAGGCATAGCCAAACAGACTTTAAATTAAGATGCCTACCATCTTAAGTTTCTACACATAATAATACTTCGCCTTATGCAAAAGATTGGAGAAAACTACTGTGTTTGGCGAATACTTAAAAAAATATCGAATCGCGAATGAACTAACACAAAGTCAAGCAGCTACAAAGCTCAACTTACTCGGAGGAGATCTATCGAACATTGATACCGTTACACTTAGTCGATGGGAAAGAGGAACAACTAAACCAACTCTTAGCCGTAGTATTCGTGTTTTGCGAGAATTTACCAACGATCTTGAGCCTTATCTATCTAAAGTTAGTCATTTACAACATCAAGACCCTAGTTCTAAAAATAGAGTTGATCAATTCAATACTCTGATGGAAGAGAAATACCGTAGTTTAAATAACTTGATCGCCAGAGCAAATTATCAGTCAACATCGATGATCGAACACAATCCTGTTTGTGAATATCCGATTGGAAATTCTAATGATAGTGAGATTGTAAATTCTGTACTTGTTTTTCATGAGAAAACCTCTGATGAGAATATTAAGCATGGACTCTATAAAATCGATTTTTTAAAATATTGCAATGAAAAACGTTTCATTGCCTATAAATATGTCGACAGCGTCACAGGGGAGCTATTAGGACATAACATAGGCACTATATTCACGACTGAAGGTATGATCTCCGAAATTGAAACACTTTCTCAAAAGTCGATTGATGAAATAGATTTAAGAAAAACCGTTCCTTATAATAAAAGACGAAAATTAGCTTATTTTGCGGTGAGCCATCATTCGCTGTACGAGCGACCTTTTCGTCTACAATTAAATAGAGAATTCAGGTTTCTAGCAAAACACGCTAACATTACCGACTACTACACAACAGTTGCTATAAAGAGCTCAGCAGAAGTACTCGAAAAAATGGGATTTTCTGTTGTTTCGTACGAGAAAAAATCAACCAACGGTGCAATCAAAATTGGTAAACACTATTATTCTAAAGCTTTAATGCACATAAAAACAAGCCAGCTATTTACTCAACCCGAGTTCTTGAACTTGCTTACAGGCTGTCAAACCAGGGCAAGATCATGAA
>NZ_JBFRNC010000054.1:0-101139 GCF_041470825.1 Vibrio sp. 10N.261.55.A10
TGCGACGTAATCCATTTCACTGGTTCCAGGAGTAACTGTAGGAATACCAGGTTCGATAGGCTCTCCCGGAAATGTTGGCTCATTCATTTCTGGACGAGTAACTTGATCTACTCGGTAAAGCTCATCTCCATTGATTCCTACTATAAGTTTGCGATCGTTCACGACAATGATTGCTGTGCCATCGTTGTGAAGTGTCACATTGCTTGAATCAACATAAACCTCTTGCCCAACAAGAGTCACAATATATCCACTGTCATTATCCGCGACTTTCCATGTACCAACACTGTCCATTGAAGTAGTGACTGGAAGCTCTGGGATTGTATTACCGTTGTCAGATGAACTGGAAGATGAAGAACTACTTAACAGCCCTGCAACCAACGCAGCCGAGGCGGCACCAACTGCAGCCCAGGTACCGTTAGATTGTTTTTCGTAAGTTACATCATCGACTGTAGCTGTCGTGCCTGGAGTAGCATTGGCATATTGTTCGTTTAATTTATACTGAACAGAAGCATCGATAGCGTTCATCTGCTCGTCAATAAGTTGAAGTGTTTGTTGGTTTGCTAGTTCTACGTCAACTTGAGGTGCAGAAGCAAAAGCAGGTGCTGCTAATACGCTAGAAATTGATATGGCTAAGAGTGATGCTTTCATAAAGTAGGATCTCGTTATTGAATGGAGCGTCTTGCTATCAATGCCTCCTTGGCAAGTGCGTTTATTATTCGCTGTGGTGAGATTTTCAACAATATAGCCAGCTAGTGTTGATGTATAAATCTAATTTATGCATTTGCGCTTTTTAGGTTGAGACTTGAGGTAAGTATGTTGGGTTGGATAAAAACTTGGGTTAAAAGATATGATAAGTGGTGTGAAGAGCTTGGCTTAACGCCTGAGAACAAGCGCAGTTGTGTTGCTTATCGTCGTGATCCTCAAGGGAAACAAATGGAGAGTAGGGAAAATGACACAGCAAATAAGTGACTTTCCGCTGTTTGATACTCATTGCCACGCGGATTTTGAGGCGTTTGAGCAAGGTTTTACACCTGATCAAACTATTGATGGCTATCTTAAAGAAGCGAAACAAGCGCAAGTCGAGAAGTTAATCATCCCTTCTATCGGCCAACGTAACTGGAGGAAGCTCGATGAAATCGCTCAATCTCACCCCAATATTTACTATGCATTAGGCTTCCATCCTTACTTTTTAGAACCGGCCAATGACGAACAATTTTCGGAACTTCGCCAATTACTCGCTTCAAAAAACAGCCAATGTGTCGCGATAGGTGAGTGCGGGCTCGACTTTTTTGTGGACGTTGAACGAGAGAAACAAGAGCGCTTTTTCATCCAACAAATGGAGCTTGCCAAGGAGTTTGACCTGCCTTTAATCATCCATGAGAGGAAGTCTTACAACCGACTTATCGAGCTAATAAAGCAGCATAAGTTCACCTTAGGTGGTGTGATTCACGGTTTTTCTGGGAGTGAACAGCAAGCTTTGGCGTGGATCAAGCTCGGTTTCTATATTGGCGTCGGTGGAACGATAACTTACCCAAGAGCGCAAAAAACACGCACAACCATCGCAAAATTGCCCCTTGAATGTCTGGTATTGGAAACGGATGCTCCGGACATGCCCATGTATGGAAACCAAGGAAATGTTAATCATTCCAAATGTTTAGTTACGATCTTAAATGAACTTTTTTTGCTTAGAAAAGAGCCAAAGCAATCGATTGCAGCGCAAATTTGGCAAAATAGCCATCGCGCATTCGGTATATGTGAATAAAATCGAAGGTTTTTGTTTATCGTTTGCGTAAATTGCACTGAGCTTGTGATTTGGGTCACATTTGCGTGTGAATGGTACATGAATCTTCTACGAAAGTGTGAGGACGGCATTACTTTATTAGTGGTCGCATGAGTATAATTGCCTCCGCTTTATAGCCCCATTTTGTAACACGCCAATAAATAACTAATAAGGAAGTCATAAACTATGAGCCTGTTTATGAGCCTAGTCGGAATGGTTGCACTGATCGCAATCGCAGTACTACTATCTGACAACCGCAAAGCTATTAATCTAAGAACAGTGGGTGGCGCTTTCGCTATCCAATTCGCACTTGGTGCATTCGTACTTTACATCCCTTGGGGTCGTGATCTACTTGCAGGTTTCTCTGCTGGTGTAGCAAACGTGATCGACTACGGTAAAGACGGTACTGGTTTCCTATTCGGCAGCCTAGTTAACTTCTCAGTTGACGGTATCGGTTTCATCTTTGCTTTCCAAGTACTACCAACTCTGATTTTCTTCTCTGCACTTATCTCTGTACTTTACTACATTGGTGTTATGCAAATTGTAATCAAAGTTCTTGGTGGTGGTCTTCAGAAAGCTCTAGGTACTTCTCGCGCCGAGTCTATGTCTGCAGCAGCAAACATCTTCGTTGGTCAAACTGAAGCACCTCTAGTTGTTCGTCCATTTGTTCCTAAAATGACTAACTCTGAACTATTCGCAGTAATGTGTGGTGGTTTGGCTTCTGTAGCTGGTGGTGTACTAGCGGGTTACGCATCTATGGGTGTACCTCTAGAGTACCTTGTAGCAGCATCATTCATGGCAGCACCAGGTGGTCTACTATTCGCTAAAATCATCAAGCCTGAAACAGATACGCCAGACGACAACATCGCTGACGAAATGGACGGTGGCGATGACAAACCAGCTAACGTTATCGACGCAGCAGCAGGTGGCGCATCAGTTGGTCTACAACTAGCACTTAACGTTGGTGCAATGCTACTAGCATTCATCGGTCTAATTGCTCTAATCAACGGTATCCTAGGTGGCATCGGTGGTTGGTTCGGTATGGAAAACCTAACTCTAGAACTTCTTCTAGGTTGGATCTTCGCACCGCTAGCATTCATCATTGGTGTTCCATGGGAAGAAGCAACTATCGCTGGTTCTTTCATTGGTCAGAAGACAGTTGTTAACGAATTCGTTGCATACCTAAACTTCGTACCATACGTTGGTGAAAACGCTCAAGTTGTTGCAGCAACTGGTCAAGTGATGTCTGAGAAGACTCAAGCTATCATCGCATTCGCACTATGTGGTTTCGCAAACCTTTCTTCAATTGCGATTCTTCTAGGTGGTCTAGGTGGTATTGCACCAAGCCGTCGCCACGACATCGCACGTATGGGTGTTAAAGCGGTAATTGCTGGTACTCTATCTAACCTGATGGCAGCAACAATTGCTGGCTTCTTCCTGTCTTTCTAATTAGTTAGAAATCGATATATAGACGCCATAATAATATCGCCCCGTAGCAAGAAATTGCTGCGGGGCTTTTTTGTTTTTAGGCCTGCCGTTTTTAGTATATGCACGCGCTTATGCTTAGATTCGATGTAGGGTCTAGAATGTTTTTTTGAGATACAAACCGTTTGCGTTCTAAGGAGCACTACAATTTATTGATGGATACCTATAATGTATAAGCTAAAGGGATAGGATGTCTCTGTTGGCAAGAAAGTAACCTCGAAATCAACTCGAACGTTATTCTTCTGGGATTAAGCCAAAATTAGCGATACGCTATAGATGTTAGACACAACATGACTGATTTGTTGTGCCATAGACCAAACTGGTACTGTGCGGTGACAAGGATTGCAATTGGTAGCGAAAGTTATCAAGTCTTCAGGGAACCAAGTCCGTTCATTTGTGGCTACTGAGCATTACTAAAATATCCATCTATACTGGATGGAGGGCGAAGTAGTTAACTATTTGAATATATTGATCGGAGATAGAAATGAGCGATTTAAAAGCAGCAGCTCTACGTGCACTTAAACTTATGGACCTAACTACGCTAAATGACGACGATACTACTGAAAAAGTAGTGGCGCTTTGTCATGACGCGAAGACTGCAGTAGGCAACACCGCTGCAATCTGTATTTACCCTCGCTTTATCCCAGCAGCTAAGAAAGCGTTGCGTGAGCAAGGTACTCCAGAAGTACGCATTGCGACTGTAACTAACTTCCCTCATGGTAATGACGACATCGAAATTGCTGTTGCAGAAACAAAAGCAGCGGTAGCGTACGGCGCAGACGAAGTTGACGTAGTATTCCCATACCGTGCTCTTATTGCTGGCAACGAAGAAGTTGGCTTTGAGCTAGTTAAACAGTGTAAAGCAGCTTGTGGTGACATCACGCTTAAAGTGATCATCGAAACAGGTGAACTGAAAGAAGAAGCACTAATCAAGAAAGCTTCTCAAATCTGTATCGAAGCAGGTGCAGACTTCATCAAAACTTCAACAGGTAAAGTGCCAGTAAACGCGACTCCAGAGTACGCGCGCATGATGCTTGAAGTTATCCGTGACATGGGCGTTGCTAAAACAGTTGGTTTCAAACCAGCTGGTGGCGTACGTACTGCTGAAGATGCAGCACTATACCTAGCAATGGCTGATGAGCTACTAGGCGCTGAGTGGGCAGACAACATGCACTACCGTTTTGGTGCATCAAGCCTACTAACTAACCTTCTTAATACATTAGAAGTGACAGACCAGACTGCTGATCCAGCAGCATACTAATTTACTCGTCATATTTGACACCGCAGCGTTGTTGACTGCGTAAGTTCCTCCTAATCACATAGAGCCTCTATGCTCATAGGAATGAACTCACTGGTCGCCTAACTGCAACGCCAAATATTTAGAGTATTGAACATAATAAGTCTGTTTGATGGAGTGGCGTCAAGCCACTCCATATTACCTCTTTTCCCTACAAACCATACTCACTAGAGTTTGGGAGGCACTAATGTATCTACCTCAAGAAATTATTCGCAGAAAACGTGACGGTGAAGTCCTAACAGCTGAAGAAATTAACTTCTTCATTCAAGGTGTGGCTAAGAACACGGTTTCTGAAGGCCAAATTGCCGCATTCGCAATGGCTATCTTTTTTAATGAAATGACGATGCCAGAACGTATCGCACTAACGTGTGCAATGCGTGATTCAGGCATGGTGATTGACTGGAGCCACATGAACTTTGATGGCCCAATCGTTGATAAACACTCTACTGGTGGTGTTGGCGACGTTACTTCTCTGATGCTTGGCCCAATGGTGGCAGCATGTGGCGGTTTCGTTCCAATGATCTCTGGTCGTGGTTTAGGCCACACTGGCGGTACGCTAGACAAGCTGGAATCTATTCCGGGTTACAACATTACACCAACCAACGATGTGTTCGGTGAAGTAACGAAAGATGCTGGCGTGGCTATCATCGGTCAAACAGGCGATCTAGCTCCTGCTGACAAGCGTGTTTACGCAACTCGTGATATCACAGCAACAGTCGATAACATCTCGCTGATCACGGCTTCAATCCTATCTAAGAAACTGGCTGCGGGCCTTGATTCTCTAGTGATGGATGTAAAAGTAGGTTCAGGCGCATTCATGCCGACTTACGAAGCATCTGAAGAGCTAGCGAAATCTATCGTTGCAGTAGCAAACGGTGCGGGTACTAAAACAACAGCAATCCTAACGGACATGAACCAAGTGCTGGCTTCTTCAGCGGGTAACGCAGTAGAAGTTCGTGAAGCGGTTCAGTTCCTAACGGGTGAATACCGTAACCCTCGCTTGTTAGAGATCACTCTAGCATCGTGTGCTGAAATGCTGGTGCTCGGTAACCTAGCTAAAGACTCAGACGAAGCGCGCGAAAAACTGATGGCAGTACTGGATAACGGTAAGGCAGCAGAGTGCTTCGGTAAAATGGTAGCGGGCCTTGGTGGTCCAGTTGATTTCGTAATGAACTACGATAACTACCTAGAAAAAGCAGACATTATTAAGCCAGTGTACGCGTTAGAAAGCGGTGTGGTATCAGCAATGGATACTCGTGCAATTGGTATGGCTGTGGTTGGTATGGGCGGCGGTCGTCGTGTAGCAACTGACAGCATTGATTACGCAGTCGGTTTTGATCACTTCATTCGCCTAGGTGAAGTAGCAAGTGAAGATAAGCCATTAGCAATGATTCATGCTCGCAACGAACAACAGTGGCAAGAAGCTGCAACAGCATTACAAAATGCAATCACTGTGGGCGGAGAATATACAGCAACGCCAGACGTTTACCGTCAGATTCGTTCTGAAGACGTGTAAATAACAGGTATCGGTATACCTCGCGTATACCGATAAACAGAGTTCTGGTGCAAAGAGCAATAAGTTGGTGAAGAAAATGAAAAGAGCATTTATTTTAGTTTTAGATTCATTCGGTATCGGTGAAACAGCGGATGCAGACAAATTTGGTGATGTAGGTTCTGACACTATGGGCCACATCGCAGATCATTGTGACCAAGGTCTTGCAGACAATGCAGATCGTAAAGGTTCACTGGCACTGCCAAACCTGTCTAAGCTAGGTCTAGCGATGGCTCACAAAGAGTCTACGGGTCGTTTTGCTCCTGGTATGGATGCAGACGCTGAGATCATTGGCGCTTACGGTCACGCTGCTGAGCTGTCTTCTGGTAAAGACACGCCATCAGGTCACTGGGAAATCGCAGGTGTTCCTGTACTGTTTGACTGGGGCTACTTCACCGACAAAGAGAACAGCTTCCCAAAAGAACTGACTGACCGCATCCTTGAGCGTGCAGGCCTGTCTGGTTTCTTGGGTAACTGCCACTCATCTGGTACGGAAATCCTAGATAACCTAGGTGAAGAGCACATGAAGACTGGCCTGCCAATCTTCTACACTTCTGCAGACTCTGTTTTCCAGATCGCATGTCATGAAGAGACATTCGGCCTACAAAACCTATTAGACCTTTGTCAGATTGCTCGTGAAGAGCTAGCTGACTACAACATTGGTCGTGTTATCGCTCGTCCGTTTATTGGTGCAGGTAAAGGTCAATTCGAACGTACTGGTAACCGTCGTGACCTTTCTGTTGAGCCACCAGCGGCGACGGTACTTCAGAAGCTGGTTGATGAGAAGGGCGGCAACGTTCACTCAATCGGTAAGATCTCTGATATCTACGCAGGTTGTGGTATCACTCAGAAAACCAAAGCAACAGGTATTCCAGCGCTATTTGAAGCAACCAAAGAAGCGATCACTGAAGCGGGCGACAACACTATCGTGTTCACTAACTTCGTTGATTTCGATTCAGCATACGGCCACCGTCGTGATGTTGCCGGTTACGCAGGTGCGCTTGAGTACTTCGATGGCCGCATCAATGAAATCATCGATATGATGAAAGAAGATGACGTGCTTATCCTAACTGCAGACCACGGTTGTGACCCAACATGGCCGGGTTCAGACCATACTCGTGAACATATCCCTGTGATTGTTTACGGTAACAAGGTTCCAGCAGGCTCTCTAGGCCGTCGTGATACCTTCGCTGATATCGGTCAAAGCTTAGCGTCATACTTTGGCACATCGCCAATGGGATACGGTACAAGCTTTCTGTAATGGTTAACTAAGAGAGAGGGAAACCTCTCTCTTCTTTTTTGTTTTGAGATTAAGGATATTTTCAATGGCTACTCCACATATTAATGCTGAAATGGGTGATTTCGCTGACGTAGTTCTAATGCCAGGTGACCCGCTACGTGCTAAATACATCGCTGAAACCTTCTTAGAAGAAGTGGTTCAAGTGTGCGACGTTCGCAACATGTTTGGTTACACCGGTACTTACAAAGGTCGTAAGGTTTCGGTAATGGGACACGGTATGGGCATTCCATCTTGTTCTATTTACGCGACTGAGCTGATCAAAGACTTTGGTGTGAAGAAGATCATTCGTGTAGGTAGTTGTGGTGCAGTGAGCGAAGATATCAAAGTGCGTGATGTGGTGATCGGCATGGGCGCATGTACTGACTCTAAAGTGAACCGTATTCGCTTTAAAGATCATGACTTTGCGGCGATTGCGGATTACAAAATGGTGCGCGCGGCAGAAGATGCAGCCAAAGCTCTCGGTGTCGGCGTAAAAGTCGGTAACCTGTTCTCGGCTGAGCTGTTCTACACGCCAGATCCAGAGATGTTCGAAGTAATGGACAAATACGGCATTGTTGGCGTAGAGATGGAAGCGGCAGGTATCTATGGTGTATGTGCTGAATACGGCGCAAAAGCTCTAACGATTTGTACTGTGTCTGACCACATCAAGACTGGTGAGCAAACGACATCAGATGAACGTCAAACGACTTTCAACGACATGATGGTTATCGCACTGGACTCAGTGTTGCTTGGTGACCAAGAATAATCTTGATTTGTCTTAGCTTGATAAGTTAACAGATAACAAAAAGCCCCGTTGCTGCCTGAGCGTCGGGGCTTTTTATTGGATCTTTGGAGCTTAGTCGTTATGAGCTTACATTCTTCAACAGTAAGTTCTCACCAGACTTAGTCGGTCTTCTGCGAATCAGCATGATGAACAACACGCCACTCACAAACCCCATCAACACCATACCGATCATGTAGCGATCACTTTTGCGATAATGGTGATCAGAAATTGCAGTCATCTTACCCGTTTCGAAGGTCACTCGAATAAAGCCGATGATCGTCTTCTCTGGTGAATAAATAGGTTCAACTAATTGTTGTCTACCGATACTTGCTGTTGAAAGTGGCGTATCTAAGCCAAGAACCTCACGTACCGAGAGGGCTTTTTCGCTCGAAGCCAGTCGAATACCCTCTGCATCATAGATGGTGGTATCGAACACCAGTCGGTCTTGAGATAGCTGGTTAGTCAGATCAAGCAATCGCTCTTGGTCTTGTTGCGTGATCATCTTGCTGGCTGAAAGTGATGCCTGAGAGATAAGCAGCTTGGTAAGAGTTTCCAACTGTTTTGCTTGGATCTTCTCGTTACCTTTACTGATCACGACCGTATTTTTAATCGTTACAACGAACATGGTAGCCAACAAAATGAGGGCTAGCATTCGTAAAGCGTTACGTATTGAGAACAATGATTCATTCATGTTTCACGAAGCCTGAAATAAACAAATGTTATGATTAAGACATATTGAGACTTGCGTTTTCAAATTGCAATAGGTTAACGTTTAGCATAGTTAATTAGGAATCATACACATGGACGCTCAGAAATATCTGCCGATAAAAAGGCATACGACATTATTAACTCGACTCCCCGAGACTCGTTTCGCTTCTCAACTCGCTAAATCCAAGGCCAATTGGATTGTGTTTGGTGAGTACCTATCTCCACAATCTTTCGATGACATCGACTTTTTCACTGGCACTTACAACACCATCCTCGATACGTGGAAGGTTGGGCATTATGAAGTGGCTTTGATGTCAGGCAATCTAACGCCAGCACACGAAGAAATCCTCCAAGCGCTAAAGCTTGATTATGCTTGCCTTAGCGAGGTCCCAGACTTATCTAAGCCAGGTTTGATCGTGATGGATATGGATTCCACAGCGATTCAAATTGAATGCATCGATGAGATTGCCAAGCTAGCTGGAGTGGGAGAGTTAGTCTCTGAAATCACAGAACGAGCAATGCAAGGCGAGCTCGACTTTGAACAGAGCCTACGCCAGCGAGTAGGAGCACTGAAAGGTGCGGATGAATCGATATTAGAGCAAGTGCGTCAGTCATTGCCATTCATGCCAGACTTGGTCGGGCTGGTGAATACTCTAAATAAGCTTGGCTGGAAAACGGCGATTGCATCAGGCGGTTTTACTTACTTCTCTGACTACCTGAAAGATACCCTTGATCTAGACCATGCTCAATCAAACACGCTTGAGATCGTCAACGGTAAGTTGACGGGTGAAGTCTTAGGCGATGTTGTTTCGGCGCAGACCAAAGCGGATATCTTGGTAGAGTTAGCTGAAGAATACGAATTGGAACTGCACAATACCGTTGCCGTTGGTGATGGTGCTAATGACTTGGTTATGATGGGTTCTGCAGGTTTAGGTATTGCCTATCACGCGAAACCGAAAGTAGAGCAACAAGCTCAAACCGCTGTTCGTTACGCAGGTTTAGGCGGTGTGCTGTGTATCTTGTCGGGTGTATTGGCTAAGCAACAGAAGATCAGCTGGCAAGCGAAACCTTAGGGGCTCTACCTAAGTGCTATTGGCTATGTATCTTATTTAGCAATAGTGGCTCAGACACAAAAAAAGCAGGCTATCAGCCTGCTTTTTCAATTTTCATGCTTAAGTTAATACGCCACTCGAGGCTAGCGTGTTAGCTCCAATCGAATCAGCACTTCATCGGTAATGTCCTCTATCTCGCCATAACCGATAAACGCCGTCACCTCATTCTCTAGCTTCTTAGCTTGATGCATACTGATGCGTGAAAGCTCTTCTAAATCCGACTGGAATAAACTCGTTAGCGGATTAAAGATAGGTGCCGTGGTGACTCGCAATACATACACATCACCTAAGTGCTGCGCTTTCTTGATGAATAAGATGCGTTCCTTTGCTGAGGCGAAGTCTTTGACCAACTTGGTGTGTACCGACTGGATTTTGTCGCCAAACTTCACTGCAGCAATGTACACGTCATGATGCTTAGGCTCCGCACCTTCAATTCTTTTTAGTGGCTCAGCCAACAGTGAGTTGGTGTGACCCTTGAAGATTGGCTCGAGTGAGAACTTTTGGTTGTGACCAAGTTTAGCGAGTAACGTTAGATGTTTATTTAGTGGGAAATTCACACCAATGATCTTACAGCGCAGCGTTGAACTTGGCTTATCAATGAATATTGGGTTGCTGACCATCTTGCTCAACAAAATGTTGTGCAGTGATTCGAGTAGCGAATGCGTTGGCAGTATCTCTTGCTTCTTAATCAGCTTACTTTGGTTTTGATCGATAAGCCCATTAAGGAAAGCGATGGTACGCATTGTCTTGGCGTTCTCGGCAATAACCAACTGCACGTTACGGCCATTCGGGCTCACTCGAATCACATGGTAAGGCACAGTGCTCAGTGGCAAGTTCTTGTCATATAGCTGCAGTTCATTGAAGTTCACTAATACCGGATCATTAATCTTGAGTACCATAGGATGTTCAAGGCTAATACTCAGTCCACGCTTCGAGATATCTAAGGTGTGTCCGTTCGCCGCTGCGCCATCTTGTGATGTAAGTTGCAACGGTGACTTAAATTGGTATCTCGGCTCTTTACGACGAGTCTGAGAGTCAAAGTAGATGCTTTGAATATTGCCGACGACAGTACGCGGGTGACGGAAGCGGTTCAATTCACTGCTTGGAATGCGTGGCTTTTCACTCAGAAGATAGTCCGCCGC
Source organism: Vibrio sp. 10N.261.55.A10 (assembly GCF_041470825.1). NCBI lineage: Bacteria > Pseudomonadati > Pseudomonadota > Gammaproteobacteria > Vibrionales > Vibrionaceae > Vibrio > Vibrio sp. 10N.261.55.A10. The sequence goes on from NZ_JBFRNC010000054.1 coordinate 11,140, forward strand.
ACTTTCGTGATCGCCAATCTCTTGCAAGATTCCGCAATGCGTCAGTTGAGCTGAGCTTTGAGCCAGCGTATCCGAGTGTTTAGCTAATGCTTGTCGCTCAGTGTCTGAAAGTTCGAAAACCGAGAACTTGAACGCCTTCCAACTTTTACGTTTGCCACCGATGTGCCAGAACAGCTGTCTTTGTTCACGAGAGGCTTCAGGCAGCATCATTGAATAGAACAAGGTCTTGTTTTGGTGTTCATGGGTAAAAGAGTAGATAACGTTACTGGTTCCCTTCACTCCTGGTTTCGCCAACAGGTTCATACGTTGCTCGTTGAACAGGGTACCCAGCGCTTGTTGATTTCGTTCGTCGTGCCAATATTGCCATAATGGATGGTTGTTATCCGTCAGTAGGGCAAGCTTTAGTTCGCTGCCGCTGAAAAACAGGGGTAGGTTACAAGTATGCTTTAGATAGGTGTGTTCGATTCCTCGAGTACGAGTTCGAATAATCCTATCTTGATTCTCATGGCTGGTTTTCTTACTGGTGCTATTTAAAGACTCATCGAGTAAGCGAGCCACAATATTGTTGTCGCTTACCTTGATGGTTCTTAGAAATTTGACCGCGTTGTTCTCATAAGATTCGTCGATACCCAAAACACGAAATTCAACCGCTTGGTTAACATCGTTTTCTTGGGACTTTTCGATAAGCTCTGAGAACTTAACGCTGATGATCTCGCCGAGGTTGTATCGAAAGGCGCTCGGTACTTTGAACTTTGCACCCGACGGGGAGATATCAACCGTTACACCATGTAGGCTTTGCCCTTTCGATGTGGTGATCTCGACCTGCGAGCTAATCTTGAGTCTGTTCTCTTGGCGTTTTAAGTCGTAACCTAGGTTAATAGCTTCCGCTTCGTACGGGCTATTGGCGCTAGTAATGTCGTGGTTACCTTGAGAAGATGTTTTAACAACGCTCAGAGGCTGAGTTCGCGGAGTCATTACTAACTCCCATGCGCCTTCTGTGTAACCTTTAAACTTTTTCGTACCACGTTGATATGCGTTTAAAGCGATATCATCGAGCCAGTGCTTACGGCCATCGAGAGTGAACTGACGACACTCATTATCAATACGCCCGCGTAAATCAATGCTCTTTGTACACGGAGCCATGATACGATTCAGTTCCATTTTAACGAGCAGCTTCAGAGACGGCGATTCCCCTTCTGTCATTTGAGAAAGAAGGAATTCGAAATCTTCGGCGTGGTAAGCCGGGATTAAACGTTCTGCTACAGATAGAATTTCAGATTGCTGCATACTTTTCTTGTTAGAATGGACGGTGCGTTTATGTTATCGACTAGTTTAAATCGATCTTTAAGTATAAGTGGTATGACTGCAACTTTTATTTTCATCCGTACGGTCAAATAAGTCACAAATTGACAACATCATTGTGTAATTGAGTAAATTATTGAGGTTTTATGGCGAAGGCAAAGCGAGCTTATGTATGTAATGACTGTGGTGCCGATTTTCCACGTTGGCAGGGGCAGTGCAATGCATGTGGTGCTTGGAACACGATTACAGAAGTTAGGTTAGCCGCTTCACCTCAGGTCGCACGTAATGAACGATTGAGTGGTTATGCGGGCGGTGCAACTGAATCTTCGGTTCAAACGCTGTCAGAAATCGATCTGCAAGAAGTCCCACGTTTTAGCAGTGGCTTTAAAGAGCTAGACCGCGTACTTGGTGGTGGTGTCGTACCGGGTGCTGCGATCCTGATTGGTGGTAACCCGGGTGCCGGTAAATCAACGCTGCTATTACAAACCATGTGTCAGCTCTCTTCTCAATTACCGACTCTCTATGTAACCGGGGAAGAATCTCTGCAACAAGTCGCGATGCGTGCGTCTCGACTTGGATTGCCAAAAGAGCACCTAAAGATGCTCTCAGAAACGAACGTGGATAAGATTTGTCAGGTTGCAGAAAAAGAACAACCTAAGATCATGGTTATCGACTCCATCCAAGTTATGCATGTTGCTGATGTTCAGTCTTCACCGGGCAGTGTTGCTCAGGTTCGTGAATCGGCAACCGCATTAACGCGCTACGCAAAACAGAATAACGTTGCTGTGTTCTTAGTGGGACACGTAACTAAAGACGGCACCTTAGCCGGGCCAAAAGTGCTTGAGCACATTATTGACTGTTCTGTTCTATTGGATGGCGGAACCGATAGCCGTTTTAGAACACTGCGCAGCCACAAAAACCGTTTTGGTGCGGTCAATGAGCTTGGCGTGTTTGCTATGACAGGCCAAGGACTAAAAGAAGTCAGCAACCCATCGGCGATCTTCTTGTCTCGTGGTGAAGAAGAAACCTCGGGCAGTTCGGTGATGGTTGTGTGGGAAGGTACTCGTCCATTGCTTGTTGAAATTCAAGCGCTGGTGGATTATTCCCAGCTGGCTAACCCGCGTCGTGTCGCTGTCGGCCTAGAGCAAAACAGGCTTTCGTTGTTATTAGCGGTGCTGCATAAACACGGCGGCTTACAAATGGCTGACCAAGATGTGTTTGTGAATGTCGTCGGTGGTGTTAAAGTAACCGAAACCAGTGCTGATCTTGCGTTGGTGATGGCTCTACTTTCAAGTTTCAGAGATCGCGCATTGCCAAAAGATGTGGTGGTATTTGGAGAAGTAGGCCTAGCGGGTGAGATTCGACCGGTACCAAGTGGGCAAGAGCGTCTTAATGAGGCATTTAAACACGGCTTCAAGAAAGCGATTGTACCGGCGGCTAACATGCCTAAGGGAGGTATTCCAGGAATGCAGATCCATGGCGTGAAAAAATTATCAGAAGCAATTAATGCTTTTGATGAGTTGTAATTGAGCTCACTTCAGCTACTCTATACAGCAGAAATTCAGTCTAACTTAAAACGCCAATTGCGCTTTAGATTAGCACTAAACTAAACAATCATTTAGATTGTTTCTACAGATTGCCTTTTTCTATATGTTAGAAAAAGGCAAAGTTTTTTAGTCCCAAATGCATGCAAAGCTATCAGTCTTCACAGATTGTGATATACTCTGCGCGCATTTTATATCCTATTAACAGAGTAAGACAATGGCAGATTTATCGAAATACAGAAACATTGGTATTTTCGCGCACGTTGATGCGGGTAAAACAACTACCACTGAGCGTATCCTTAAGCTAACTGGTCAAATCCACAAGACTGGTGAAGTACATGATGGCGAATCAACGACTGACTTCATGGAACAGGAAGCTGAGCGCGGTATTACTATCCAATCAGCAGCTGTAAGCTGTTTTTGGAACGATCACCGTCTAAACGTTATCGATACTCCTGGACACGTTGACTTCACAGTTGAAGTATACCGTTCTCTTAAAGTTCTTGATGGCGGTATCGGTGTATTCTGTGGTTCTGGTGGTGTTGAACCTCAATCAGAAACTAACTGGCGCTACGCTAACGAATCAGAAGTATCTCGTCTGATCTTCGTTAACAAACTAGACCGTATGGGTGCAGACTTCTACAACGTTGTTGACCAAGTTAAAAACGTTCTAGGTGCAACTCCTCTAGTAATGGTTCTACCAATCGGCCGTGAAGACGAGTTCGTTGGTGTTGTAGACCTACTAAGCCGTAAAGCATACGTTTGGGATGACACTGGTCTTCCTGAAAACTACGAAATCAAAGATGTTCCAGCGGACATGGTTGATGACGTTGAGCAATACCGTGAAGAGCTAATCGAAACTGCTGTAGAGCAAGACGATGACCTAATGGAAGCTTACATGGAAGGTGAAGAGCCTTCTATTGAAGACGTTAAGCGTTGTATCCGTAAAGGTACTCGTGATATCGCATTCTTCCCAACGTTCTGTGGTTCTGCGTTCAAGAACAAAGGTATGCAACTTATCCTTGATGCTGTAGTAGATTACCTACCAGCACCAACTGAAGTTGACCCTCAGCCTCTAATGGATGAGAACGGTGAAGAAACTGGCGAACACGCTATCGTTTCTACAGAAGAGACTTTCAAAGCGCTTGCATTCAAAATCATGGATGACCGCTTCGGTGCTCTAACTTTCGTTCGTATTTACTCTGGTAAACTGAACAAAGGTGACACGATTCTTAACTCATTCACTGGCAAGACAGAACGTGTTGGCCGTATGGTTGAGATGCAAGCTGATGACCGTAACGAACTAACTAGCGCACAAGCTGGTGACATCATTGCGATCGTTGGTATGAAGAACGTGCAAACTGGTCACACTCTATGTGATCCTAAGCACCAAGTAACGCTTGAGCCAATGGTATTCCCAACCCCAGTAATCTCAATCGCTGTATCTCCAAAAGATAAAGGCGGTTCTGAGAAAATGGGTATCGCGATCGGTAAAATGGTTGCAGAAGATCCATCTTTCCAAGTTGAGACTGACGAAGAGACTGGCGAAACTATCCTGAAAGGTATGGGTGAACTTCACCTAGACATCAAGGTAGATATCCTTAAGCGTACATACGGCGTTGACCTAACTGTAGGTGCTCCTCAAGTTGCTTACCGTGAAACTATCACTCAAGCAATTGAAGATAGCTACACGCACAAGAAGCAATCTGGTGGTTCTGGTCAATTCGGTAAGATCGATTACCGTATCAAACCAGGCGAAGCAGGTTCTGGCTTCAAGTTCAACTCTGTAGTTGTGGGCGGTAACGTTCCTAAAGAATTCTGGCCTGCAGTTGAGAAAGGCTTCGCATCTATGATGGAAAACGGCGTACTAGCTGGCTTCCCAACTCTAGACGTTGAAGTTGAACTTTTCGATGGTGGTTTCCACGCAGTCGATTCATCTGCTATCGCATTTGAAATCGCAGCGAAAGGCGCATTCCGTCAATCTATGCCTAAAGCTGGCGCGCAACTTCTTGAGCCAATCATGAACGTTGACGTGTTCACTCCAGACGATCACGTTGGTGATGTTATCGGTGACCTTAACCGTCGTCGTGGCATGATCAAAGATCAACAAGCTGGCGTTACTGGTGTTCGTATTAAAGCTGACGTACCTCTTTCTGAGATGTTCGGCTACATCGGTCACCTACGTACTATCACTTCTGGTCGTGGCCAATTCTCTATGGAATTCGCACAATACGCACCATGTCCAACTAACGTTGCTGACGAAGTGATTGCAAAAGTTAAAGCAGAAAAAGAAGCTGGTAAGTAATTAGCCCTTTTCTCAATTAGCTAAAAAAGCCCCGCAAGTGAAAGCTTGCGGGGCTTTTTATTTTCAACAAAACTAATTCTGCTCTCTTATCTTAAGTGCTTATATCCAAAAACTTAAAGTTACAGTGATGCATTAATTTCTTTTCATAGGATAGTGGTAGAGCCATATACGGTGTTCGTTAATATTTTTAGCTGTCCACTGACTAAACCGTAGGTTTCTTCATCACGTGTATCTATGGCATAGCTTTAACTTCAACCGTTATCGTATCTTGATATTTACCAGCTCTCGCAAAGTCTATGTTACCTAGCATTACTTCAAGGGGGAGCCCCCAACGCTTGGTTTCATCATTGTTTGAGAAGGTATAAACTGACTTCCGGTTTACCAAAGCATTATTAAATCGCAACGTATATGGGATCGAGATATTGGGTTCCGACTTCTGCTTTAACTCTCCATATTTTTGCTTTACAACTAACCTTACATTCGAGTTTGAAAGAAGATCAAAATCAGAACGGTAGGTGCGGTTAGATTCAAGATCACCAAGTTGGAAGCGATAACCTGAGCTCCCTGAACGTTGAACGTGTGGCGCATTTGGCACTGAGTTGAAAGCTACAAACGCTGGGACTTTGAGTTTAACTTTGGCATTTTTGGTCTCTTGCTTTCTATCTAAGGAAATAGAGGCTTCAAGAAGTCCGTTATAGTTACCAGATGCTGCTACTTTAGCTTCTGGTACCTTTATCCAAAACTTCGTCCTTTGGCTATTATCCAGAGGTAGTTGAAAACCTTTGCTAGGAAAGTGACTCAATTGACGGAAGTTCTTGTCCAGAATAGTAAGGGGCAAATTCGTTCCAATTGAACTTAAGTAGCTAGATTGTTTATTGTTGACCGATACTATGGCCATTGGGAATCGACAGTTCTGAATATCACGTGACAACTCTAAATAAACAGGAATATAAGCGCCTAAATCTCGCTTAAATTCAACATTGCTTCTGTCGATGTTTAGCATCCACTTGCCATTGCATTCGGCGGCCCAAATTGGTTGAGATAACATGGCTAAACCGAACACTGAGATCTTTAGAAAGTGTTTCATGGTTTATCCCTCTTTAATAAGTAAAGTTGGTAGATAAATCAGGTTGTCATTGATTTCTGGGACGTTCAATTTTGTTGGGCTAAAGCCATCTATGACGATGGTGTAGTTGCCCGGTGCAACGCCTTCCACAACGAACCTGCCTGATCGATTAGTGAAAAATTCATACGTTTTCTGTTGTCCAACCAACTGACCTTGGAAGAGCTTTAATGGTTTTTCTTGTCCGATCTCAATTTTACCAATGATGGTTTTCGATGCTGCCGATCCGATTTTTATTAGATGGCCTGTTTGTGATCCTGGCGTAATGCTGTACTCGTGGTCGCCAAAGTCATAACCTATCGGTGCGTCTGGCACATCAATGTAGATACTGGACAATTGGTGCCCTCCAGACAACTGAACGGCATTACTAATAGTATAGGTAGATATTGCTTCTGCAGGATCATCTGCAACCGCATTAATTTCTACATCAGCATCTAACGAGTTATGAACGGCAATAATTGCCACTGGACCATTGATGGGACGTGACCAAGCTAAGTTACCGTCAGCCAGGGTAAGCGCTGTACTTGCTCGTAAAGAAGCGGTTTGGTAGTTTGCTGAGTTATCAAATGCTAGGTGAGAAACCTTAGCATCTGTGATAAAACGGTTTGCCACATAATTACCCTCGAAAGAGTAAGTTTGAGAGTCGCTCTCGCCTTCAGCAGTCATCGCATAGCCATAACTGCCCGTATAGTCCTCTGATGGGCGTTGAAATTGAGCTCGATAGGTATCTGGTTCGTTGGAGTAGGATATATTTGCATTGTATTCTCCATTGTCAGAGTTCCAGTCCCAATCTGCTGAAAAAGTAAAACGGGTTTCGTCAATGTTTTCATTTGGGTTATCTTCTTTCTCTATACCAGCAGAGAGTGATATATTATAAAATTGCCAAGCAACTTCAGTAGAAGCCTGCCATTGCACTTCAGCCTCTTCAAAATCACGATAGTCACCGCTCAGGATTAAACTAAGGTTATCCGTAATACTGAAAACGTAGTTTGAAAAGACACGAAGTCCAGTACTCGCATCTGCAATCTGCCAGGGTAGTGCAAAATAATTATCCTGGTATTCACTACCAAGGCGAAAGTTTGGGGAGCCATAACTGTCTGTTCCCCATAGTTGATGGGAATAATCTAAGCTGTAGATGCTACCTGTATCGTTATTGGGCTTGTTGTTTTGTGCTGAAGCTCTAACGCCTAAATTCCCCCAATCAGAACCTATTGTTGCAATCACGCCTAGTTGCTGTCCTTCAGGGTGATACAAAGCGTTTGCACCGGCTGTTAAGGTATCGCTAATACCATAGTCATAATAACCAGAAGTTACCCATTGCTCGTCGTCATACTTAAAGTTGTTATCTTCAATCGTCGACGTTAAACCAGAGTAGAATCCAAAATCTGAAATACCTTCGCGTAACAAACGCGAGTTAAAGAACTGGCTATAAACGATGGTATCGGTTCGACCTGATTGATAACTAATATCCAACCGAACATCATTGGTACCAGAAACGAGAGGCAAGTCGTCTAGTGTATATCGACCTGGAGGTAAGCGAATTTCAGTGAGAAAAACGTCGTTAATATAGACTTCTATATCAGCACTCTCATTCAGTACCAGTGGTTGAGTTCCGCCATTTTGGATATTCCGGGTAGGTTGTAAGTCTTGGTACAAACGTTCAAAAGCAAGTCCACCGAGAGGTGTACTAGGAAGGTGTCCGGCACTTGCTTGGGTTACATCGCCAAAGGTAAGTCGAAAAGGGGTTGTCGGTTCATCGAAGAAAAGACGAGCTTCGCCACGATAGACGTCAGAGTTGATATCGTTACCACCAGTAACAAAACCGGAAATGTCAATATTAGCGCCTCGAACGCCGCCAATATTGGTTTTTAATAACCATTCACCAAGCCACGTTTGGGTGTCCTCTGTATTAGAGTCGTTAAACAAGGAGTAGTCAGTACTGGCATTTAATGTATTTTGCATTGTCCAAAAAGCGCTTTCTGAGTATTGGGCGGGTTCATATTTGCTACCAAACGAAAGCAAAAACTCAGCAGCAGCGGTTTCATCAATAACTAGGTTAATATTTTGATCGGAGGAATTGAAGGTTGCACTGATACCCATATGGTTCAGTTGTTCTATCGTAATGTACTCTTCGGAGAAATTTCGTAGCGCCACCAATGTCTCAGGGTTGATCAGCTTTTCAGTTGCCTGCACAAGCTGTTCTACGTTAATGGATCCAACAGTCATACCATCAGAATACGCATTTACTTCGCCGATAGTGTTTTCCCCCCAAGTTACTGGGAATGGGAACAACCAACTTTGCGCGAGCGCGGTTTGTATAACAGTAATGAGAGTGAGACATAAAATGAGATTTTTCATGAAAACCTCACTAGTCTATTGTTTTAACAGAAACTTTCTCTGGCTGCCCTAATTCACTTGGTAAGGTGTACTTGACGGTTGTTCCTGGCATTAAGTAAGCGCTTGTCTTTTTACTTAATACTTCCCAATCGACCGTTTTGTTTGCTTTGTCACCAGAGAAGCTGAACTCCATACCATTCATGTTCAGTACTCGTTTGCCATCGTTACGGATAGCAACCTGGCGATTTTGGAGTGTAGTAGTTGGAATTGATTTACTGGATGTGGGAGAGACAAAAACCAAAGTCGCAAACTCTAATAACATGGAAATAGAACTGTCGTCATCTTCCTCAATTTGATTTTCTAGTTCAATTTGCGAAAAGACGATACGGTAGGTGACGGTTTGTTTTATAGGTCCTGTTGGCATGTAACGTACGCGGAAAGTCTGAGATTTTTGCCCGTCAATTTTAGCTTGAGGTGGAAGGACGAGAAACTCATCTTCCGATGGTGTTAAAATTTCTTCGCCAGTAGAAAAATCAGTTTGATAGACATTTACTTCTAAGAGGATTGGTTCTTCTTCCACATTAGTCACTTTATACAAGCCTTGTGCATTTCGACCAACATCATCAAGTTCTAGATAGATTGGGCTGACTTCGTACGCGAAAAGGGCTGAGCTGAACAATAAAGAAAATAGAAGAGTTATAATCCTAGTCATTGATATTTCTCCATAAAATAAACTTGGCTCGAGAACCGAGCCAAGTTTCTTGCCTAAAAGACATTATCCATAAAGCGTCATTCGGTTATTAGCTTGCTGGACCTGCTGCAGCAAGACTCACTTTGATTTTACCTTTATATTTACCTGCTCGTGCAAAGCCTGAATCTTCAGGTTGTACATAAATTGGATGCTTGTTGATTTTGTTCACCAAGTGTTCGCCCAATGATGGAATTGGCGACGCCGTTACCTCCATGCCATGGTCGTTTTCGGTGTTCGCCACCGTATCTGAACCAATTTTCACTGCGTAGTTAATTTTTTCACTCATATTGTGCTTGGTTACGCCGTTTAGCTGGTAAGCTGTTACTGAAAACTCCAAATCAGTTCCGTAGTTACACCATGCACGCAAGTTACCTACCAAAACTTCCTTATTGTTGAAGCCATTGGACCATGAATCCTCGTGCACTTTGTTCGCTTTGCGTAGAACGTTATTCTTCACATCTTTCTTACCTATTCGCAGTAGACAGCGTTTTGGAACTCGGCCTTCAATTCGAATCGTTTTTTGGTCCGTGTTACTCAGTGTCGTAAAGTCCACAGCATTATTAAATTGAACCGCAGAAGCGCCAAAAGAAAGTGAAGCGGCTGCTACAGCAGTAGCAAGAAGTAACTTTTTCATAACTCAATCCCTCGTTAGTTAAGATGCATATCTGTGCATCGCCTCTAAAGACTACGAGGGAACGGTTAGTCAAACCTCATCACATGGAGTGAAAAATATCGTTTGCATAGGGTGAGTTTAGAATGAGTTTTGTCATAATTCATTTTTCTTTTGATTTAACCTTGTTGCTACCTAGTTAGCGCTTTTTACTTGAGCAAGAAGTTCATATCTCGATCGTAAGTTTAATTTACGAAGTAAGTTTGATGAGTGAGTTTTCACTGTATTGATACTGACGTGCTGCTGAGATGCAATCTGAGAGTTTGAAAGCCCCTTTAGCATCAATGTGCAGGTATCCCTTTCCTTTTTAGTTAACTCTTTGTAATTGATTATATTTTCGCAAGCTGATTCATAATTAGGCTCATTGCTTTGATAGGAAGAAACCAGCTTATTTAACACTGACCTTGGGAACCATATATCTTCTTGATAAACAGATAAAATTGCTTTCGATATAAACTCAAAGTGCTGACCGACTTGCCCTGAAAAGCCTTTCTCTAGCCATACTGTAGAGGTATTGTCATTCACATTGACTGCTAACCAAAATTCGTTTCGTTCATGTAGGATAAATCCGTATCTTTTGGGGCATGGCATTGTTTGAATATCAAATAAAACAACCGTTTCAGGTTCGAGTTTCGGTACTTGCACAAAGCATTGGGAATGAGTGATTTGCGCGCTAGGAATAGATACCGAAAGTAGGTCTTTTATCACCCTATAGTATGAATTATTGCGGGTAAGGACATGAATGTCTAACGCGAGTTCAGAATCAACTTCCATGATTGACCTCTCTATTTACTCATACACAAAATCTTTATTAATCGCTAGGTTAATGGGGAGTTATCCCACTGTCTCTGGTTCAATAATATTAGTATTGATTGAGCATTATTCAATGGAATGGATGTGCTATTTGTTTTAATTATTGATTTTCAAAGGAAAATAATAAAATTGAATGGAATGCGCACCAATGGGTTCATACTTTAGTACCGTAAATGGTGCGTTTGTTAAAGGTAGGGACTAGCTAGTTTTTAGTTGGATGTAGATTTGCTCTACCTTGGTACGTGCCCAATCTGTTTTACGCAAAAACTTTAAGCTCGATTTAATGCTTGGGTCTTTTTTAAAGCAGTTGATGTTCACCATGTAACTCAACTCTTCCCAACCGTAATGTTCAACCAATTCAGTCAGTAGCTTCTGTAGAGTGATACCGTGAAGTGGATTATTGTCTTGTGTCATGAGATGTTCTCGCCATTTATTTGAGCTAAGTATACCAGTTTCGCTTTATGAATTATCCGACCATTTGAGTTCGTAATCGGTGTGGATAATCGAAAGCTCTTCTCTACCTGTATCACCAAACAATTTAACTTGAGTCTGCATCCATTCTTCGAAGCGTTTTATCTTTTCTCGATGGAAGTAACCTGGAGGCGCGCATAAAAAGTAATTGTATTTAGGCTTCAGCGCGATATTACCGATTCGGACGAGTTTCTTTTCCTGCAAATAGCGATACACCAAGCTGTGCTTAACCAAGGCAACGCCCTGAACGGATAATGCACCCTCTAAAACAAAATGTGAGCCGTCAAATTGCAATGATGAACGTCCTGCCTTCGCCCCAGCAACGTCTAACCATAGATTCCAATCCATATCAGGCCAACGGTCTTCAATTAACTCTGCTTTATGCAGATCGCTGATGTCATAGATTCCATATTTTTCTTGATAGATAGGATGACAGACAGGGTAAACAACTTCGTCCATTAACCAACGTGATTCAATATTTGGGTAGTTACCATGACCATATCGAACACAGACATCGACAGCTGAGTCTTCAAAGGTAACCAGTTTGTTGGTCGGTTCTATTAACATAGATAAATCTGGGTGACGGTCGCGGAAGTCGCCAATTCTAGGCACTAACCAATGTTGTGCAAAAGAGGGTACGGTCGAAATCGATAACTGAGTGGGGTTGGGGTCTTGGTTTATTCGTCTTACTCCATCTTGAATATGAGCAAAGCCTTTCTTCGCTTGTAGATAGAGCACTTCACCTTCATGAGTTAATACTATTTTTCGGTGCTGGCGAATAAACAGGTCTGCGCCTAACCATTCTTCAAGTTGGCGAATTTGTTGGCTGACTGCTGCAGCCGTGACAAATAGCTTTTGTGCGGCGAGCTTAAAACTGCCTGTTTCAGCTGCCGTATAAAAATAGTAGATCCCTTGGAATGGTGGGGTACGCTCTCTCACATTAGTTTTCCTTAACTGAATGCCAGTATCTATCGTTTGTCGACGTTGCTCTGCTGGTTGATTATTGACCACAACAAAGCAAAAGATCAACAGGAGAAAGGCTATGAATACGATCACAGCAACAGCAAATACCAACCATTCATTTTTGTCATCATTATCAATTAAGAAATTCTATTCTAAATTAAGCCTGTACTTTCAAAATCGTAGAACCAGAAAGCAACTGTCTGAGCTACCCGATTATTTACTTAGAGATATCGGGATTACGTCGGAACAAGTCGAGAAAGAACTGAAGAAGTCATTTTGGGAGTGATTCAAGGCAACGTAGCTTTTAACTCGACGTTGCTTTAACTCAACATAGTTTTGTCGGTGTCGGCAGGTTTACGTTACCGTTCTATGTTGAGTTAAGTTTATAGTTTATATAAAGAAGTGGGAGATGAGATTTAACTCTCCAATAGCTCGTTTACTTCTTCGTGCAACCAATTGGTGAACGCGGTAATGCGTTCTTCTCTCGGGGAGTTAGGATCAAAGCATAGGTTTACTTGAACACCAGGTGTCATGCCAATATTAAAGGGCTTCACTAACAAGCCGCGTTCGATGAAGTCACCAGCCAAGCTGTCTGTTGCCAAGCAAACCCCATGCCCTGCCATGACCGTGGTTAGCCCCATATCAAAGGTTCCTACTTCCATCCACTGAATGGTGCTGCTTTGAGTCGATATGTTTGCTTGCCTAAACCATTCCTCCCACGGGAAACAACCGCTATCAAACTGAATCAGCCAACATTTGAGGAGTTGTTCAGGTGATGTGAAGTTCAAAGAGTTTGCGAGTTCAGGGGAGCAAAAAGGGTAAACCGGTTCGTTGATTAGCATCTCAAGAGTTAAGCCTTCTTCAACACACAGATCTTCGCCCTGCAGAATAGCCACGTCAATCTCACCATGTTTTAAATTTGGGGTGTCAGACCCTGTGAGCACCTTAATTGGGATCTCTGGGTGTTTTACCGAGAACTTCCACAACCTAGGCAGCAACCAACGAGAAGCAAAAGAAGGGGGACTTCTAACAACAAGCAACCCTTGAATAGGTTCTGATTGGATCTTGTTTAACCCCAGCAGAACCTCTTGAAATCCATCAGAGACATGTCTAAAAAGTGTGTGCCCTTCATGTGTCAAAGTCATTGCACGCCCCTTACGAATAAAGAGCTTACATCCAACCTGTTCTTCTAACTGTCGAATCTTCTGGCTGACTGCTGCCTGAGTGACGAACAGCTCTTCAGCCGCTTTACTGTAATTGCTCAAGCGTGCTGCAACTTCAAAGTAACGGAGGCCTGAAAGGTGACGCAGTCTATTGTCCATAATCTCAGCTTATAGTTCTTGTTAATAATGATTGTTCGCTTATCGAACAGGTTGTTTTCATAATAGCGATAAATAAACAGGGAATACAAGAGAGAGAACATGAAAGCAATAACCTGCTGGGTCGGTATATTTGTTACTCAGGTACTTAAAATCAATGATAATACTAAGGTGAGGAAGCCGACTAAATCTAGACAAGTTGTTTGCTTGGAATCGTTAAGTCATCGAATGAGAAAGGATGTCGGCTTAGATTACGAGAGTAGTGATGCTGCGGATTATACTAAGTACTTATAATGTGAGCTTACAAAAAAGGAGCCATAATGGCTCCCTCTCGATTTTAATTATTCTTCCCAAACCACCAATTTATCTTTCGGCCAGTTATGACCAACTTCATGGTATTTCTGCTCAAGGATATGTCGCTTGATTTTGAGAGTCGGGGTTAACACGCCATTCTCAATGCTCCATGGTTCCTTAATCATCAATACACCTTTGATCTTCTCGTGTGAACCAAGCTGCTCGTTCATTTTCTCGATAACGCGCTTTGTCGTTTTCTCATAGCGAGCTCGATCGAAATTAGGGAAGTCATGCGGTACCACAAGTAGGATTGGACCAGGTAGGCCAAGACCTATCAAACACATCATTTCTACGCGGCTGTACTCAAACAGTTTGTTTTCGATTGGTACAGGGGCAACAAACTTACCTTTAGCGGTTTTAAAGGTATCTTTCTTACGCCCACGAATCGTTAGGTAACCTTCACTATCGATATCACCGATATCACCGGTATGAAGCCAACCATCCGAGTTAAAAGACTCTTGGGTTGCAATATCATTCTTGTAGTAACCAGAGAATAAGCCTTTGCCTCGAACTAGAATCTCTTCATCTTCAGCTATTTTGAGTTCGATCCCTGGACCTGCATTACCAACCGTACCAATTTTATCGGCTCTGAATGGGTAGTTGAGCGTGCTGTAGGCGAAAGACTCTGTCATGCCCCATGCCTCGGTAATGTGCAGGCCAACACTCTCATACCATGCGAGTAGAGCGGGTGATACAGGTGCAGAACCACATCCAAGAACGCGAGCTTGGTCTAACCCTAAGCCATCAGCAAGTTTCTTCTTAATGATGTTGTTGATAAACGGAATCTTCAGTAAGAAGTTCAGTTTCTTCTGTGGTAATTTGTCTTGGATTCGCTGCTGGAACAGAGTCCATAAGCGAGGAACTGAGATAAACAGTGTAGGGCGATGCATTTTCACATCATCAATAAAGGTGTCTAAAGATTCAGGGAAAGCCGTAACCACGCCCCCCATCACTGAAGAACCAAAGATGTAAACGCGTTCTGTAATATGAGCAAGTGGTAAGTAAGAAAACAGGCGATCGCCAGGTTGGATTCCAATATGATCAATCAACCTTTGAACAGACCAAGTAAACGCGCCGTAGGTGAGCATTGCGCCTTTTGGTAGCCCTGATGTACCCGATGTATAAACAAGTGACATCAGCTTATCGTCGTGATGCTGAGGGCGTTTGGTTGATGGTTCATGTGTATCAATGAGCTGTTCGAAAGTGTGTTGGCACTTCGCTGCGCTGTCGTATGGCAGTGAAATACTCACTAAGCTCGGATTGTCATCAAGTACTTTTTGAGTGGCTTTAGGATCGTCAAGCTTACCTGCAATCACAATTTTACATTCACTGTGTTCAATACAGTATTGAATGGTATCTGCACCCGCTGTAGGAAAGATTGGGACGCTGACAAAATCTCCTAACATCATGGCAAGATCGCAGATGAACCATTCTGCACAGTTTTTCGATACGAGAGCGACTCGATCGCCAGGTTGGGCTCCGAGTCCTTCTAATGCTGACGCTAATTTCAGTGCTTTGTCGGCTACTTCTTTATAAGTAAATTCGACAAATTGGCGGTTAATAATCTGTTTCAAATAGACTTCATCTGGGCGTTCTTCTGCCCATTTTAAAATCATGTCATTGGGTGTAGGGAGAGCTGTTGCTTGTTCTTGGCTAAACTCGTTAGGCTGAATCATTGTCTAACTCCATGTTTTTCGCTAAGTTATTTTTGGTTATTTTTGTTAAAATCATGTTAAATGTACCATGATTTTTTCTTTTAGGGAGTAAAATTAGCGTTTTCTGTTATCTGTGCAGGCACGTCTGTAGCTTGCAGGGGTTACCCCCGTCCTTTTCTTAAAAATTCTTGAAAAATACGACACATCCTTGTAGCCACATTGATAAGAAATTACAGCTATTTTTGATTCGGTATCCGCCTCAATCAACTTTTTGGCTAACAGTATTCGTTTATCGCACACAAAGTCTCTAAAGCTTACTCCAAAGTGTAGATGAAACTTTTTAGAAAAATAGGTTGCTGAACAGTGACATTTTTCAGCTATGTCCGTTTCTCTTATTTCCTTGTTAATGTTATCCATAACAAAATTAACAACTTCAGAAGCAAACTGCTTGGTCGGCTCCTGGTTGTTGCTATTCATGTCTCTATCGAGGTCGAAGTGTGCTTCAAAGATATGCTGTGTTTTACTCTTTAATTCTTCGAAGGCACTGGTCAGATGATTGTTACTCGTTTCTATAATGAAAAATATATTCTTATGATTTCGAATGATATTAGGTATCTCAAATGGAGAAATTAAAACTATCCGCTTGTTTAGGTTTTTACAAATAGATAATGCCATGGTAAGTAATTGAATTTCACTTTCTCTATTTAAAATGAAAAATACAATTCTTACATCTAAGTTACTGATAACTGATATATCTTGTTGAAAATTTTCCACAGGGAAGTAGCGACTAATTTTATTTATAATAATTGAATTAAACTCGCTATCTATATCTGATAGCAGTGGTGTTATTAATTTCATTTCTACTAAACCTGTATCATATATAAAGGGCCAGATGTGAAAATTTAGAAATAAGGGAGTTATTACAGAGATTAGAAGTACAACAAAAAAGTGCAAGTAAATGGCAAAAAAATCCTAACCGAATGTGTGACTCACCTCTAGATTTACTTTACAGGTAAACGAAGCCTGTTATGAAAATCAAGGAGAGGTTGTCATGGGTAAGTTTTTGAATAATTGCAAAGAATTCATGAAAGATGAAGAAGGGTTGACTGTAATCGAGTATGTAATCGGTGCAGCATTATTGGTTTTAGGCTTAACAACTGTATTTTCAGGCCTAGGAAATACACTGGCAACTAAACTAAACACTATTGTTGCCAATGTTGGTAACACTTCGGGTGGTTAATACTATCATGGATAAGAAAAGAGCAAGACAGCAAAAAGGGCTTACTACGGTCGAATACGTGATTGGTGCTGCTTCACTTGTTCTTGCTGTTGGATTCATTTTTTCTGGAATGGCAACAGCCTTACTTAGTAAGTTCCAGAGTATTATATCGAGTGTATAAATAGAAAATATGATTAATGAGCCTTCTGCTTTTTGGGCGTTACTAATTGCAGTTTCTGTATACGATGTTGAGAAGCATCGTATACCTAATAAAATATTGACTCTTCTTTTATTTGTTTATTTTTTGTCAATGTTTGATAGCAATTATACGTTGGGTTTTTTCTTGTCTTCATTAGCAGGGCTTGTCGTACTTTTTGGGTTTGGTTTGCTTTTGTATTTTATGAGAGCGATGTCTGCAGGTGATGTGAAGTTATTGGGTGTTGTGGGATTGTATCTTGGGTGGGGACAAATACTTGATGCGTCGTACTTTATCTTACTTGCCTCTGGGATGATCGGATCCTTTTATTTACTGTATAACTACGCTAACTCAAGTAGTGTCAGCATTAAAGGTTATTTCCAAAATAAACTTATTTTATTGAGTGGTGTTTCACCAGTCAAAGATGAGCTTACTAATTTTCATAATCGATACTTAAATAAAGTGACAATGCCTTTTGCCCCCTCTGTTGTCATAGGATTAGCGATGTATAGCTATTTTAATTAAAGCTGTTGTTGGTAAGCTTTGTGGAGAGGAATAATATAATGGATATTATAGGGCATACGGCTTCAACAACATTAAAACCGCAAATATCAGCTCCTGTTGTCCCAACATCACTTGATACGTTGGGAATTCCTGAAGTCGTGATTGAAAATCTCGTACTTAAGCATTTGTCTGCATACCCTAAATCGGACGTTTTAGAACTTTCCAATCATATATGTGTTGTGACTCATATTGTGGAAAGTGCTTTGGCGGTATTGAGGAAAAAATCTCTAATTGAGGTTTTTCAACCTACCTCAGATCTTTCTCTCTCATCTGCATCACATAGTCATGTTCGTTATTCTCTCTCAGAGAAAGGGCTAGAAGAAGCCGATTTAGCTTTCAAGCGTGATGCTTATTTAGGTCCAGCCCCAGTTTCTCTTGAGCAATATAGTGAGGTGGTCAAGCAGCAAGACCTTAGGGCTGAGCTCGTGACTCGTCCACATGTCGAGGCGGCGTTAAGTGATGTCTATGGCATCGATAAAATGATTTCCGTCCTAGGGCCGGCAATAAACTCAGGGCGAGCCCTTTTGTTATATGGGCATGCTGGTACTGGTAAAACCTTTGTTGCTAGCCGTATTGTCAACGCTTTGCACACTTCGGTGTTTATTCCTTATGCCGTCTATGCGCTTGGCAATATCATCAAGGTTTTCTCAGCACAGCACCATAAATCTTTAGATAGAAACGGGAGTACCAACGCTATCTCGCTAAAAGACCAATATGATAAACGTTGGCTTAACTGTGAGAGACCGAATATTCAGGTGGGTGGTGAGCTTACCATGGATATGCTTGAAGTAAATCATTCAGAGAACAGCCGAGTCTGGTTAGCACCGGTACAGATGATGGCTAACAATGGGATCTTCGTTATTGATGATCTTGGTCGTCAACCAATACCTGTAGATGCATTGTTAAATCGATGGATTGTTCCGATGGAGTATTCTTTTGATTATTTATCGTTGCCCAATGGTCAGCAGATAACGATGCCGTTTGTTCTAACTCTTGCCTTTTCCACTAACTTAAACCCCAAGAAAATAAGCGATCCGGCGTTTTTACGTCGCTTGGGCTACAAAATTGAATTTAAACCTTTAAATCAGCGAGATTATGAAACTTTGTGGATGAGCGTGGTCGCTGAAAAAGAACTAGAACTTCAAAATGGTTTCTTTGAGCGTTTGTCTCAAATGCACACGCTTCTAAAAGTGCCTCTTTTCCCTTGCTTACCTAAAGATCTCGTTGGTATAAGCAAAGACATTCTTTCGTTTGAGCAACTCCCACCTGTTATCACATTCGATATTCTTTCCATGGCATGGGAAGTTTATTTTACCTCTGATGGACACGAGGAAGAGAATAATGAATAAGAGTCAAGTTTTCCTACTGTTTTTACTGTCCGTAGTATTCGGCTTAGCGGCTGTATTTTTTGCTAAGCAGTGGATGGATGATCAAGTTCAGCCAACCGTTGAAGTTGAAACGGTCGAGCGTCACCCCGTTGTTGTCGCATCACAAGAAATCGAAGCTGGAACCATAATTGAAGAGCAGTATTTAACGACGAAGTTGATGGAAGTTGATTGGATCAATGAAAACAACTATTCGGATCAATCTGAGCTAATCGGTAAGGTTGTCGCTAATACCATTTATGCCGGAGAGGTGCTTCACAAGTTACGATTTACTGTACCAGGAGAAGGGTCAACGCTTGCAGCTCTTATCCCTGAAAATAAACGTGCGGTAACGATACGTGTTGATGATGTTATTGGTGTGGCAGGTTTCTTATTACCGGGTAACAAGGTTGATATTCTCAATACGGTTTCTTACGGAAAAAATTCTGCAGCTACTCAAACGGTTCTTAAAGATATTAAGGTTTTGGCTGTAGATCAAACGGCTAAAACGAATGAAAACAGTCCAATTATTGTACGAGCGGTAACTCTTGAGATGACGCCGAAAGAGGCCGAGAAACTTCTCACGGCTAAAAGCAAAGGCAGTATTCAGCTGACTTTGAGAAACCCACATGAAGTTGAGAAAAAAGTGGTTCGTCGATATGTGCCTAGACCAAGTGTCACCATTATCAAAGGTACAGAAACATCTAATGTGCGCGTCAAGGATTGAGGTGAAATATGAGAATATTAATTGCGTGTGTTTTGAGCCTAATTTGTATTTCGACGGCCAGTGTTGCGGCGTTACAAACGGGAAAAACAGTCACGGTTCCACATCATAAATCTACGCATGTCGTGCTGTCGGGAAAAGCGGCGAAGGTTTCTCTTGGTGATCCTGAAGTTTTAGATATTGTAATTTTAAAATCAAATGAAGTGTTTTTAATTGGTAAAAAATTAGGTGCGACAAACCTAATGGCTTGGGACTCTCGAGGTCGGTTGATTGAGTCTATTAACATTGAGGTTACTCATGATCTTAATAGCCTCAAAGCTAAATTATATGAGTTTCTTCCTGATGAAACTATCGAAGTGCACAGTGCTCAAAATCGTCTGTTGTTAAGTGGACAGGTGAGTAATCAACAGCAGATGAATGTGGCAATTAGAATTGCAGAAACCTATTCATCTGGGCAAACCGCTGATGAATCGAAAGAGAGTGGTAGTGAACAAGCTGCGGCTACGGGGGTTATCAATTTAATGTCGATTGGTGGGGCTCAACAGGTCATGTTAGAGGTGACCGTAGCCGAAGTTCAACGAAGCTTGGTAAGAAAGTTTGACGCCAATTTCCATTTCTTCCAAACCAGTGGTTCAGACTTTTCATGGGGGGCATCTTCAGTGCCTGCTGGTGTTCTGGGTGCGACGCCTATCTTTGATATTCCCACTTCTACGGATTACGGTATTTTGGGATCTTTCATTGATAGCAATACATTGTTTACTTTCGCATTGGACGTAGCAAAACAAAATGGTGTGGCGAAAGTTTTAGCAGAACCTAACTTAACCGCATTAAGTGGCTCAAAAGCTGAATTTTTAGCGGGTGGTGAGTTCCCTATTCCGGTGCCTGACGAAGATGGTATTACCATTGAGTATAAAGAATATGGCGTTGGGTTAAAGTTCATCCCTACGGTTCTTAGCGACAAGAAAATCAATCTAAATTTGGCCGTTGATGTGAGTGAAATTGCCAACAGTAGTTCGTTAACGATTGACCCTGGTACTACTAATGCGACTTACTTTATACCTCCTATTACTCGACGAAGCGCATCGTCGACACTTGAATTAGCCGATGGACAAACTATCGGTATCGCAGGTTTATTGAGTGAAAACGTTAGAGATATCAGTAATAAAATGCCAGGTTTTGGTGATGTGCCAATTTTAGGTCAGCTTTTCAATAGCCAAGAGTATGTATCTGGCGAAACAGAACTCGTTATTCTTGTTACTCCTAGACTTGCCAGACCAATCGATCGAACGAAAGTGACGTTACCTACGGATGCTTTCGTTGACCCCAATGACTTGGAATATTACTTATTAGGCCGAAGCGCTTACATCGCTGAACCGTCAGAGTCGGACTCCGAGCAATCTCAATCGACACAGACTGTATCGCCGACTGATGGTGGTAGCGAAGGCTCATTTGGTCATGATTTATAAGGAGATGGATATGATTAGAATAATGATGGTCTTTCTCGTGATGGTGTTAGTTGGCTGTGCGAACGATGCTCGTTTAGGGCACTCAGTAGCACTAGTGAAAACTGAGCAAACGTATAACCCTAATGCGACCCAAGAGAATTTACTCGAAGTACCTGATGGTACAGGGGAGCGGATGCAGACTGGTTACGACAGATATGTTGGCAGAGGTGAAAATGACCTGTCCGGAAGTAGTAGCCAGATCTTAGAAGAGTTTAATTAAATCTGGAGGTACTCACATGTTGTATCGAGTATCACAAAGTCCGAAAAAACAGAAAGGATTAGTGGTGATTATGATTACTGCTGCCTTGTTGGTTTTTTTAGCCGTCTCAGCGTTAGCTGTAGATATCAACCATATGGTTGTGAACAAAACACGGTTACAAAATGCGGTAGATTCAGCTGCTTTAGCTGCCGCAACTATTTTGGATAATAGTAAGGATAAAGATGCAGTAGATGCCGAGGTTGGCACTGCATTAAATGCCATGGCTGGCTCGACGGGAAACCACGAGTTTGATTTTTCAACCGCTTCAATCAGTATCGATTACTCTAATGATCCTCAAGACTTTACGGGCACGGCTACTTTTGGCATCGACGATGATGTTTATGTGCGTGTTCGAGTAGATTCATTGGGTATGAGTGAATTCTTTATTCAATTATTTGGCCTTGATAAAGAGGTATCTGCTAGTGCTGTTGCGGGCCCCAGTTCAGGGCAAGAAGTTGTAAATAACGTTGTACCAATAGGTGTATGTATTGGTGATGGGACATCTGACAATGATATAGATCCTGAAGATGGCTTTCATGATGTAACTGGTGAAGAAATAACGAATGTTTTTGGCTATGAAGTCGGTACCGTTCATGCTTTGAAAGTTGGAGATAACAAACTATCTGAAATGGGTAATGGAAATTACCACCTATTGGACTTTGGCTCTGGTGGTAAAACGGTAAAAGAAGGTCTAGGGGGGAACTATAGTTATCCTGTTGCAATAGGTGACGATATAACCACCAAACCAGGAGGAACGGTTGGTCCTACCGGTGATGGCTTAAATACTCGATTTGGTGATTATGGTGGAGGATTATCGGCATCAGATTACCCCACTGATTATGTAACGACTGAGCCTACTAATGAGATTACGATCGATGCTAGTACGGGAGATATCGATTTTGACGGCAGTTATACCTATGCTCAATATGAATCAGCGACTAACACATGCATAGCTAATAATGGTTCTGGGTGTGCGGCTAATGGTGTTGCTTGGCGTCGTATATTACCTATACCTATGGTGGATTGTTCAGGTAAAAGTGGCGGTGCGACTGAATTTACGGTGAACAAAATTGGTTGTTTCTTCTTGCTACAAAAAGCGCCGACCAATAACTCAGGAACGCCTGCAGTTTTTGGTGAATTTATACACTCTTGTAGCGTAGCTAGCGGATCTGGCAGTACTAACTCGACTACGGAAGGGACATACAAAATCGTATTGTATAAGGACCCAGATAGTGGGGAGTCGTAACCATGAAACTATTCAATAAATTACAGGGTGGTTTTGCAGCCATTGAGGTGGTTATAGCGACCCCGGTATTACTGTTCTTTCTGATATTGGTGCTGGAATTTGGCAATATTTTAGTCCATTACAATGTGATATCTAAATCTGTGCAAAACGGTGCTCGTTACGCAGTTAGTGAAGTCTATGGAACGATCGGTGGAACTATTGCGCCGACTTCCGAAATTCAAAATGTGGTGGTTTACGGACAGAATAGTGTAGGGACTGCGGTGTTATCTTCATTGACGACTGCAGATGTTACCGTTACGCCACCGTCAGGAGATAGTTATGTACGGGTAAGTGTTACCTATGATTATGTTCCACATTTCTTGTCTATTCCCTTTTCCTCGGAGAGTTTTTCGATTCCGTTAAGCGTCACTTCGGTTATGAGGGTGCTGTGATGAGAAAGTCAAAAAGGTGTATTGAAGGGCTTGCTATCATAGAGTTCACATTAGTGTCATGGCTGATTTTTCTCTTGATTTTTATAATCTTGGCATTGGGTGCCTATATGTTTTCGTTGCAGATGGTAAGTGAAGCCACGAGGAAAGCAGCAAGGTTAGCAACGGTTTGCTATGTAGCAGATAGAGATAATATTGCCGCAATGGTTGTGGGAGATATTCCTCTTGTAGGATTTACCGCTGCCAATTTAGAAGTTGCTTATTTAGATATTGATGGGAATGAAATTACGTCAGGTTACGACACTGATCCAGTATTTAGTACCATTAAATTTGTAAGGGCGAGTGCAACTGGATATGGCGTTCAGTTAATCGGAGATTTGAGTTTTTTTGGTACTAGTGGGTATCTTACAGCTCCTTCGTTCGAAACTATTTTGCCAGCTGAGAGTTTAGGAGTTGTTAGAGCTGATTCCGAAACAAGGAATAGATGTCCATGAGTTATTTTATACAGGAGTTGTAGCATGGGGGAAGCAATTAAAATAACGCCAAATGAGAGTGATATTGTGCGTTTGAAAACAAACCTTAAGGTCTGGTTAATATACAGCTCAGAAGGTTTTCTTTCACATATGAGTCTTGAATTAAAGAAATGTCGAAATGTACATGTTACATCATTTTCTCTCGCAGCAATGAGCGAGGAATACCTAAAAAATGCTGATGTTCCAGAGCTTATCTTTGTAGAAGCAAGTGGAAGTTGGGCACAAAAAATGGTGGAGTTACAGGGGTATGATTTATCGCTCGAGGATAAGGATTTATCTTTAGTTGTACTCGGGGACGAAAGTGATAACGGGTCATTAAAAATTGCGCTTCGCTTAGGAGCCTCAGATTTCTTATCTCATAATGTCACTATTTCAGACTTACTCCCTTTGCTTAAGAAAACGGCTTCCGAAAAGCTTGAAAACTCCAGTTATGGAGAATTTATCTTGTTTTTGAACACCAAGGGAGGGATGGGAGCAACCACTTTAGCGTTAAATACCGCTATTGAGATGGCTAATCAACACCCAAATGAAGTTCTCTTACTCGATATTGATCTCCAATTTGGAGTAATTCCTGATTACTTAAATATTATTCCCACCTACAGCGTTTCTGATGCAATAAATAGCGCGAATGACCTAGATGAAATCTCCTTAGGTACTTTGGTCAATAAACATGAATCTGGTCTTCATGTTCTAAGCTTTAAACATGAAAACAATGCTGATGATTTCGAGCAGGCACAAAAAATAGGCAGACTGCTGCCTATATTGCGCCGTTTTTACCCTTATGTGGTGATCGACCTATCTAGAGGGTTAGATCATGTATTTGCATCTGCTATATCACCTGCAACGAAAGTGCTTCTGGTTTTACAGCAGAGTTTAGTGTCAGTAAAAAACACAAGTAGATTAATTAAGTCTCTGAAGTTTGAGTACGGCTTACAAAGCGACGCAATAGAGGTAATCCTTAACCGTTACGAAAAACGACATTCTATAAAGTTAAAAGACATTGAGCAGGCGGTGGGCAATCACGACATCCACCTGATGCCTAATGATTTTAAAGTGGCACTAGAGAGTGCCAATTTGGGGCAACCGTTAGTTCAGTCGAGAAAGAAAAGCTCAATTACTCGTTCTATCATCGATTTGTCTCACGTTCTTTCACCACCAGAGCAAGAAGAAAAAGGCTGGTTGAAAAAGTGGTTTTCATAACGGGTAGATGAATAGTGAACACGAGGGATTGTGATGTTCTTTAAACGAAAAAATGTAAATCCAGAGTTTGAAAAAAGAGTAGAACAGATTTCGCATGACTCAGAAGATACCAACCCTGTTGAGCGTTTATCCAGTGTTGATACGTCTAGTCAATCTCGCAGTTCTGAAGCGAATGTAGAAAAGGAAAAGGCGATTGATGAAGCTCGAAAAGTGTTAGAGCAAGAGTTATCAATCAAACACTTTTTTCATAAGCAACTGCTTGAGACCCTAGATTTAGGATTACTCTCAAGTTTGGAAAAAGAGCGGGCTAAGGTTGACTTGCATGAAGCCATTTTACAGTTGATGGCTGACGATGGTAGTCATGCGCTGAGTGCTGAAGGGCGAAAGCGGGTTATAAAGCAGATAGAAGATGAGGTGTTTGGTCTTGGGCCGTTGGAGCCTTTACTCGCTGACCAAACCGTTTCAGATATCTTGGTCAACGGTCCTAAAAGCGTTTATGTCGAGCGAAGAGGTAAACTTGAAAAGACGCCGTATACTTTTCTTGATGATCGCCACTTAAGAAATATCATTGACCGTATCGTAAGCCAGGTTGGTCGCCGAATCGATGAAGCATCACCTATGGTAGATGCGCGCTTGGTTGATGGCTCACGTGTGAACGCTATTATCCCTCCTCTCGCACTTGATGGCCCTTCTGTTTCTATCCGCCGTTTTGCTGTGGATCGCTTAACGATGGATAACCTTATTGACTACAATTCAGTTTCACCCCAAATGGCTAAGTTTGTTGAAGCTGCAGTAAAAGGCGAGCTCAATATATTGATTTCAGGTGGTACAGGTTCAGGAAAAACCACCACGTTAAACATATTCTCTGGCTTTATTCCACGTGATCAACGAATAATTACCATTGAGGATTCTGCGGAGCTTCAACTTCAACAACCTCATGTTATTCGATTGGAAACTCGCCCAGCAAACCTTGAAGGTAAAGGCGAAATCAGCCAGCGAGAACTCGTAAAAAATACCCTGCGTATGCGCCCCGACCGAATCGTGGTTGGTGAGGTTCGTGGTAGCGAAGCGGTTGATATGCTGGCTGCGATGAACACGGGCCATGATGGATCTCTTGCTACTATTCACGCGAATACCCCCCGTGATGCTTTGAGCCGTGTCGAAAACATGTTCTCGATGGCTGGGTGGAACATATCAACCAAAAACTTACGAGCTCAAATAGCTTCGGCTATCCACCTCGTCGTACAGATGGAACGACAAGAAGATGGTAAGCGTCGTATGGTGAGCATCCAAGAGATCAATGGTATGGAAGGTGAGGTGATTACGATGTCGGAAATTTTCCGTTTCCAACGTCAAGGTATTGATGAAGATGGCAATATTATCGGCTATTACACAGCAACGGGGGTAGTTCCTCAATATCATGACCAGTTAGTCAAACGTGGACTCGACCTGCCTTTCGAGCTCTTTACTGAGACTCACGGTTAAGGAGAGGTTATGGATAATGTAAGCGTTTCATTAGGTCTGTTATTCATTGCGGTGCTTTTTATCTCTCAAGCTTTGTTATTACCTGCTGCAGGGAAAAAAGCGAAGCATAAAGAGTTGTCTCGGCGTTTGAAGGAGGCGCAACGTAATATCGATGAAGAGAGTCTATCTTTATTAAAAGAACATTATAACAAAGAATTATCTCCTATAGACCGTAAGTTAATAGTTATTCCATACTTTGCTGGATTAAAAAAAATGTTGGAATTAGCTGGTTTTAAATTAGCATTGAGCCGGTTTTTACTTATTGTTTCTCTTTGTGGTGTCTTGCTCACATTGATATCAATAATGACCAATCAAGAATGGTTTATTAGTTTAGCAGCATTCATTTCTGTTTGGGTTATATCTTATCTGTATGTACAAAATCGAGTGGCTTATAGAATGGCTCGATTCGAAGAGCAACTTCCAGAGGCTTTAGATATTATCCGACGAGCACTGCAAGCAGGGCAACCGCTTGTTCAATCATTTAATGAAGTTGGTGAAGAACTTCCTGAACCTATCGGTGCTGAGTTTAAAAATACCTACAACTTACTTAATTACGGTTATGACTTACGTTTAGCTATTTTACAGATGGCAGAGCGAGTTCCCACCGTATCAATGTTGGCTTTTTCTAGTGCAGTAATGCTACAAAAAGAAACTGGGGGGAATCTATCAGAGAACCTGCAAAAGGTATCTGAAGTACTAAGAGCCCGCTTTAAGTTAGAAAGGAAAGTAAAAACGCTCTCTGCTGAAAGCCGTCTGTCAGCATGGATCTTAACCTTATCCCCTTTTGGTTTATTTTTTGCCTTAAAGGTAGCCAGTCCTGAATATATCGAGCCACTTTACAAAGATCCTCGCGGTCTATCGATGGTCAGTGTCGGTATTGTTCTCTTGGCGATCGGAGCCTTGTGGATTAAAAAGATCATCAGTATAGAGATTTAACTTATGGAATTATTAAATATTGAAGTCTGGAAGCAGATGTTAGCAGAGTTTGGGATCAGCTCTCAGGCTGTTATCTATGCGATGATTTTGCTCACTACTGTCTTATTAACATTGACTATTGGGTTCTTGTTTTTAGGTGCTAGATCTCCTTTAGATAAGAAGCTAAGACAAATATCTGAAGAGGGGAGTACTGGTGGTCGAAAACCTTATGATTTTTCTAATACGTTAGAATCATTAAGCCCCTTTATAAGTAAAGGTAATAAAAAGGACAATGAAACTTACTCAGAAAAGCTGATGCATGCTGGGTTCCATGAGAAGAGCTCGTTATCAGTTTTCTACGCGTTGAAGGTTTTATCTAGTTTAATAGGCATCGTCGCTGCTTTTATGGTCTATTACATATCGTTGGGTGGAGATTACAATAATTTACTCATCATGACTTGTGTTTTTCTCGGAACATTTACGCCAAATATTATTCTGAACAAGTTACAAAAAGAGCGTCAGAAAAAAATAAGAAATGGTGTCCCTGATGCGCTTGATCTTCTTGTTGTGTGTACCGAGTCTGGGCTTGGTTTTAATGCAGCCCTTGGACGTGTCGCATCTGAGATCTATGTCTCTCAGCCGGAACTTGCGGATGAACTAGAGACTGTGTTTGCTAAAATCCAAGCGGGTGTCACTATGCCTGATGCGCTTAGACAGCTTATCGAGCGAACCGGTTTAGTCGAATTGGAAGGGTTGGTTTCTTTGCTTTCTCATGCATCGAGAATGGGCGGTAGCTTAGCGCAAACGCTTCGTGATTATACTGAAGACTTTAGAGATAAACGTCAGCAAGCCGCTGAAGAAATTGCGGCGAAAATACCGACCAAAATGTTATTTCCTATGCTGATTTTTATTTGGCCTTGTTTTTTCATTGTTGCACTTGGCCCAGGACTACTTATCGTAATGGACGCATTGAGTGCGCCGGGAGCAAGTTTATGATGTTATACAATAAGTTCCTTCTACTTTTCCTACCAATACTACTACTCGGTTGTGCATCATCTGATGAGCCAACGAATCAATTTGATGCAGAACTGTATTCTGGTAAACCGATAGATACGTTAACGAATGATGACCCTCCTTTGAGTGAGAAAGAAGCGATCATGCGTGGTGATGTAGCATTAAGGGACAACAACATCGATCTAGCCTTGTATGAATACATCCGCTCTCTGTCTTTTCCTGAGCAAGAGTTTCACGACAAAACGCTGTTTACTATAGGTAAAATCCATTCATCTCGTGGCAACTCGGCGCTTGCCGAGAAAGCGTATTTGGCGGCCTTAGATTTCAATCCAGCACATACCGAGGTACTGGAGGAATTAGGCGTTTTGTATACGAAGCAGCGACGAACGGATGAAGGTCGAAGTTATTTCTTTAAAGCGATTAATGCCGACCAAGTTCGTTTGAAAAGCAGTGAAACGATTAAAAACCACCAAGCGTTAAGCCAAAGTGAAGTCGCTAGCTTGAAGGTTGACAGTATGTCTCCTGCATCAGCATATATGGGAATTGGTGTGTTGGAAGATGTCGACGGAAAGCATCAGATAGCTCAAGAGTACTTCAAAAAGTCACTGCAGATAGACAAAAACTCATTCAAAGCTCTGTTGAATATGGGCTACTCCCATTACATGTACGGCAATTACAAGGAAGCGTATCAGTACACGCGTTCAGCTCTAGAGTTAGAGCCAAATAGTGAGAAGGCCCAAAACAATCTAGCCCTCATTTATCTGGCTTCCGGTGATGTTAAGAAAGCCACTAATATGTTTATGCGACATATGGATACGCCTGAAGCGTTGAATAATGTAGGGTATTTCCTAATATTACAAGGTAAGCCGGATGAAGCCGTTCCTTACCTTCAGCAAGCAATAGACAAGAAACCATCGTATTACAGAGTTGCGAACGAAAACTTAAACAGAGCACTAGCGGAAGTGAGAGAGATGGAGCAATAGTCGTTTAAATTTTGGCTCAGTGAAAAGGATATTCATGTCGCCTAAAAGTGAGAGTTTTAATAAAGATATCATTGTTATCTCTGTCATTTGGCTAGTTTGTGCCACAATGATCTTTATTTACAAGTGGGAGAGTGTTTCAGCTCTTAACCTGAATGATAATGACGACTATATGCGTTTCGTTCAATTTCAGGATTGGATGGCAACTGGACATTGGTACCTAGAGCCAATGAATAATTTTAATGCCGCTGATGGCATTGTTATTCATTGGTCTCGCTTTCCTGATTTAATCTTATCGCTCGTAGCTTTTCCATTGTTGTTTATCGTCGATGATAATCTTGCTTATACAATATCCATTTCTCTTGTCCCTCTGCTTTACTTGCTACTTTTTTCGCTGTCATGCTTTTACCTAGCTGACCACCTCTTCGGTGCCAAGTATCGCTTTATTAGTATGATGTTTGCGATTTCTTCGCCTTCAATTATCCATTTTTTACCCG
Source organism: Vibrio sp. 10N.261.55.A10 (assembly GCF_041470825.1). Classification (NCBI taxonomy): domain Bacteria; kingdom Pseudomonadati; phylum Pseudomonadota; class Gammaproteobacteria; order Vibrionales; family Vibrionaceae; genus Vibrio; species Vibrio sp. 10N.261.55.A10. The sequence goes on from NZ_JBFRNC010000054.1 coordinate 40,915, forward strand.
GTTCTATTGATCATCATAATATTCAGCTGGTCTTCGCGGTCCTATTTCTAGCTTTAACGCCATTGAATCATGAGCAGTTGCGCCATGCGTGGCGTGTGTATGCGCAATCTATCTTGCTGTCTCTATCTTTATGGACGGGGCTTGATAATGTTTTGCTATTCATGTTTTTTTTCGCGATTTACACCGTGTATTACGGTCTTGTTCGCCATGAGTGGTTTGGCTATATCTCTAAGTTGTATGCGAGTTCCGCTCTGTTTGGGATTTGTGCGGTTTTATTAAATCGGCCTTACGATGAGTTTTTCGTTTTTAAGTACGACGAAATATCATTTGTTCTCATCATCCTTTTCTTCTGTGGCTGGCTTTTCGTTAATGTTTATCATCGGTTTATGAATGAAGATAACAGTCTACTGCAAAAGGTTTTTCTGTTCGTATTTCTAGCTGTTCTATTTTTAATCCCAGTGGCAGTGCTTTATCCATCACTCAGCAGTGCGTTGTTAATTGATTACCCTCCAATACTTAAAGTCTATTGGTTAGACCAAGTGACGGAAGCGAAATCGGTCGTTAGATATGTCGCAAGTCATGGTTTTTTCTCGATAGAGAATTACGCTTTGCTCGTGATTCCTGCCACTTTGTATCCACTTTTTAAGCGTAAAAATCACCACTGCGCAATTTTGTATCTCATCTTTATGTTCAATTTAGCCCTTGCGATCTTTTGGCAGATTAGAGTCATGAGGTTGTGTTTTGTGCTAGCGGCTCCCCTCCAAGCATACGTGATTCTTCAGTTAGCAGATTACATCCGTTCCTCCATCATAAAAGCAGCGGTTATTACTTCTGGAGCACCACTAGCGGTCGCCTTTGTCATTCTCGCGTTGTCGCCAACCGAAGAAATTACAACTACTCTTGATCAAAAGGAGCAATCTCTGAAGATTCATAAGGTGTTAAAAGATAACGATATAAATTCGCACACCATACTTTCAGGGATTGAAACGGGGGCTCCAGTGTTGGCAAAAACGGATAATCGAATTATTGCTGCTCCTTACCATCGAAATATTGTTGGGAACCAATTTCTTATTGAAGTGATGCTAGAGGAAGATCTGAGCTTAGCCGAACGGAAAATCATAGAGAAAAGCATCGATATCATTGTTATTGGCAATGATCCGCATTTGTTGATTTTAAAGGACTCGGCTAGCGAGGAGGCATTGATCAATAAGCTGTACAGCTCAGATACGCCAACTTGGTTAGATGTTGTGTACGACAATATTGAAAATGGGTACCGAGTGTTTCGAGTCAGGGAGAGCTCATGAAGAATCAAACCATAGCGGTGTTACTCCCGTGCTATAACGAAGCCGGAGCGGTTGGAAAAACGGTGGCTGACTTTCAACGTGCACTACCAAGTGCGACGGTTTATGTGTACGACAATAACTCTACTGATGGCACGGTCGAAGAGGCGCTGCAAGCTGGTGCTGTTGTTCGCCATGAGTATCGTCAGGGCAAAGGTGAAGTTGTGCGACGGATGTTCTCAGATATTGATGCTGATATTTATATTATGGCTGATGGTGATGATACCTACGACGCCTCCATTTGCCCTACACTGATTGAACAACTGGTTACTGAACAGCTCGATATGATCATTGGCAGTCGAGAGCGCTCTTCCGAGGCTTATCCTGCAGGACATATTTTGGGTAATAAGATGTTTTCGACTCTGATAAATAAAGGGTTCAATGCTCAATTGAATGACGTTTTCTCTGGCTATCGAGTGATGAGTCGCCGGTTTGTAAAAACGGTCCCTATTTTCAGTGACGGCTTTCAAATTGAGACGGAACTAACCGTGCATGCATTGCACCACAATATGTCGATCAAAGAAGTACCCACTCATTATCACTCAAGGCCTGAAGGCACGGCGAGTAAGCTGAATACATTGAGTGATGGGATCAAAATCCTCAACTTTATTTTGTTCCTGCTACGAGACGTAAAGCCGATGTTTTTTTTCGGTGCTTTGTCGGTGTTGCTTTGCTTTATCTCATTGGGATTAGGGGTTCCCGTTATTATCGATTTTATTGATACCGGGCTCGTTGAAAGAGTCCCAACAGCTATTCTGTCTAGTTCAATTGCACTTATTGCGGTGATGTCTTTCTTTTGCGGCTTGATACTCGACAACGTGTCGCGCGGCAGACGAGAGATGAGGATCCTTTCAATATTAAGAAGTCACGATCACAAGCCATCTCAATAGGATTCAGGAATGAGAATAAACAAGGATGAAGACAAGGAGTGGCTCGATTATTTGTCCCGTTTCAGTGATGAATATGACGAGCGAGTCTACGAAAGCAGTACAACAGGCTATGTGATGAGGGCGGGTCATATAGCGTGTGAGAAGCCTTTCAGTAACAGAGAGCATTTCTCGAAGGTGCTAGAAGTGGGTTCAGGAACGGGTGAACACTTGAGACATGTTCAGCATAGTTTTGATGAGTATACGGTCAGTGATGGCGATTCTGCCGCACTTGAAGTGGCAAAAAGGCAACTCAGTAACACCAGTACTTATGACAAGCTCGTTTTTAATGTAACGAATGCACGAGCGTTAGACTTTGAAAGCAACTGCTTTGATCGTGTTATTGCGACACATATATTGGAACACCTTTATGAGCCTCATCTTGTGATTAAAGAATGGCTTAGGGTATTAAAGCCGGGCGGCACTTTGTCCATTTTGATTCCTACAGACCCAGGTATTGCATGGAAGGTTGGTCGTTATATGACGACAAGAAAACTTGGAGTGAAAAAGGGGTGGAACTACGATTACATTATGGCGAGAGAACATGTTAATCCCTGCAATAATTTGATCGCCTTTTTAAAGTACTATCTCCCTGATAATAAACACTCTTTTTGGCCGTTAAGCCCAATCCCGCTAATTGATTGCAATTTGTTTTTTAACTTCCATGGAATCAAGCCTGCTAGTTAAAGGTTCGACGGCTCCTATCGTTCAGTCGTAAGCAAGAAGTTAGGTATTCACTAACTTCTTGCTTCGGTTAGATCTTTAGTTAACAAAGCCAGTAAGAGCGCCGAATAGCATAAACATGCCGACAAGCCCTACGATTGGCATCTTGACCGTTTTTAGTAGCCACACGCCAACAATGATCAAAGCGAAGTCTAAACCACTGCTCACTGCGCTTGTGAAAATCGGTTGATATAGCGCTGCCAACAATAAACCGACAACCGCCGCATTCACACCAGTAAGAGCGCCAGCCATTAAAGGTTTGCTTGCAATCGCCTGCCAGTTTTTCAACACACCGAGTAGTAATAAGAAGCCCGGTAAGAACACAGCAATCGTTGCGAGTAGTGCGCCTGTGATCGGTGCCGATGGCATCAATACATAACCTAAGTAAGTCGCAAGTGTAAACATAGGCCCTGGTACTGCCTGTGCTGCTGCATAACCTGTTAGGAAGGCATCTTGAGACAGTTGGTCACCAATACCATTTTGTAGCAACGGAAGTACCACGTGGCCGCCGCCGAATACTAAGCTACCTGCTTGGTAGAACAGGCCAAACACTTCAATACCTTGAGAGTAAGCACTGAATAGAGGCAGACCAACCAGCAAAGCAACAAAAATCACGAGAGGCGTTACCGATATTTTTTGCGTTGAAGGTATCGTTTTGAGCTCTTGAGATGTCAAGAACTTACTGCCAATCATCGCTGCAAATAGAAGCACTAAAACTTGAGGCCAGATGCCTGGAATCAGTAGCAGAACAATCGCGGTAATCACACATAAGGCGGTTGCTATCTTCGATTGGCAAAAGTTCTTGTACATACCAAAGGTTGCATCAGCCACAACCACTACCGCTAATAACTTAAGCCCGTGAATGATTGAATTGAAAAGTGGTGCTTCCAATAGCTGGTTGCTGACTAACGCCAATATCAGCATCAGAATCACAGATGGGGAAGTGAAGCCGACAAATGCAGCAATAGCACCTGTTAATCCACCTTTCTTGTAGCCAACCGCAAAGCCAACCTGACTTGAGCCAGGGCCCGGTAGAAATTGGCTAAGAGCGACAATCTGCCCGTACTCTTCGTCGGACAACCAATTCAGTTTCTCAACAAAGGTTTTACGGAAGTAGCCAATGTGTGCTGCTGGTCCACCAAAGCTAATCCAGCCAAGCCAGAAAAAGGTTTTAAAAATTGAAAGCATGATCGATTCCAGATAAATGTTTAGCGTAATTTAGGTGGAGTTGAACTATGATTAAAATTAATTGTTTTAATTGTAACTATGAATAATATGGGATTGATTTGTGGCTGATTTTAACTGGAAAGGAATTGACCTTAACTTATTGATTGCACTGCAGGCTTTGTATAAAACGAATAGCGTGAGTAAGGCTGCTGAGCGTTGTTATGTCAGCCAATCTGCGATGAGCCATAGCTTACAAAGGTTACGAAAGTTGTTTGATGACCCTTTGTTTGAGCGTGTGGGCAGCAAGATGGAGGCAACCGACCGAGCCATTGAACTATCAAGTACCGTGGACGCGCTACTGAATACCATCCAGTCTGAAGTTCTGTTATCTAAATCGTTTGATGCAGAGACTTATAAAGGGACTTGGAAGATTGGTCTCACTGATTATGCCGAGCAGATGTTCGCTCCAATATTGTTTGACCTGATTAATCAATCCTCTCCTTATTCCCAAGTAGCGTTGTTCAATGTAAACCGGAGTAACTACCAGCAAGTCTTTGACGATGCCAAGCTTGATATGACGATAGGTAGCTTTGGTGAGGTACCAAAGCAATATCGAACAAAGCATTTGTATACGGAGCAACATGTTTGTTTACTTGATCAATCGGTTCTATCTATTGAGGAGCCGATGTCGCTAGAACAATTTGTTGCTGTCGAGCACGCGCTCGTTTCTCCGGCAGGGGCTTTAAAGACGGGAGTGGACACTCGTTTAGGTGAACTAGGTTTAAGCCGGAAAGTCGCGATATCTTCCAGTAACTTTTTAACTGTTAAGCGGCTCATTCGTGGCAGAGAACTATTGTGTATTGTCCCCAAGCTAGTCGCGCGCAAGGATATGGATAGTGAAGAAACCTTACTAGCTGTGAAGCCACCAATTGATGTTCCAGATTTTGATATCCAGCTTGTTTATCGAAAGGCAAAGCATTTAGATGATAAAAATAAACTACTTAGAAAGCTGATTACTAATGCGATCTCATCTGTGATTTCCGAATAGTTTATTGTGTCGGTTAATCGTCAAATTCATATGAATTAATTTTAGAAAAATCCGGTTTATTATAAGAACCCGACTATACTTAATTTACGACTTAAAGCAGTCGTAAAGAATAGGCTTTTTGATTTACCTAAGTAAAAAAATTGGTTATATCCTCATGATATAGCTTAAAAATCTACCAGGCTAAACGGACTTAGTTGGTCTTAAAAGCGCTAGCTCCCCCTAGCGCTTTTTCTTTTATGTCGATTCTGGCAAAAGGGTCTGAATTCTTTTCAGCAGTTGCTCGATCTCTTGTTTTTCATAGTGAGCCGTCACCTTAGGTTGGCTACTTTCTCTTGGGAGTAATGCAGTTTCGATATGGTGCTGCAGTAAAGCATCTTGTGAGTTAGCGTTGAGCTTCTCTGCAAGTACCACAGCTTGTCGACCAATCGTGGTGAAGTCTTGTTTGATGGTGGTCAGTGGTGGATTAAAAAACGCACTGTCCTCGATGCCATCAAAGCCGACGACCGCAACCTTGTCAGGGACTGGAATCTGCAGTTCTTGCAGTGCGCGTAAAACCCCTAATGCCATTTGATCACTGGCGACCAACACAGCATCAAATGGGATTTGTTTCGCAACGGCGTCTCGAATGCCAAGGTAGCCACTTTCCGCTTGCCAGTTTCCTTGATGTTGAAACTGTACCTGACAGTTTGCATCTGATAGCACACCCAACCAACTCTGAAGACGGATTTGTGAGGCACTGGATTCGTTAGGCCCGCTGATCAACAAGTATTCAGAGCGACCATTTTCAATAAGATGCTGAGCCGCCAGCTTTGCGCCCTCGGCGTGATCGCCGCATATATAGTTAACTTGGCTGTTAGAAGGGACATCAATGAAGATGAGGTTCAAGTGTTGATATTGTTCTACCAGCAATTCGGCGTCTGCACTCTTTAAAGGCACATTGAGAATGATGCTGTCGACCTGTTGAGCCATCAGTTCACGAATAGCCTCGCGGGTGTTGGTGAGGTTCGGTTCGGATACTACAGAAAAAGCGGTGCCATACCCCATATCGTGAGCCTGCATTCGTACACCGTTAGCGATCATTGCGGCGCCATGCAGTGCCATATCGAGCGTCACTAACCCTATGCTGGTGGACTTGGAACGGCTGAGCATTTGAGCCCCTTTATTGGGCACATATCCAAGCTTCTTTATCGCAGCATTCACTTTGTTTCGAGTGGATTCTGCGACATCTTGCGAACCGTTCGTCACCCTTGATACTGTTTGAGTCGATACGCCAGCCAGCTTCGCCACATCTTTAAAAGTTACACTCATCACACCGTCCATCGAATATTCCCGTCGTTCGATGAGCTTATCCAATTTAGCGAAATGAAACTCTGCTCCCTTTCAAAAAAATGTCATTTGAAACATTAAATATGTTTCCGGAAACAGTCGATCTTGTGCAAATTTTAGCAACGAATAAGTGTTTTTAGATCACGTTATTTAGCCTTTTTAGTACTAATTTCAGTCTTCAAGTTCACTATTAATTTTAGTTTATGTTTACGAAAACAATATGAGATTGGCTATGAGCGAATTTATTCATCTAACAAGTAAAAACCACAGTTTGATCATCAAATCGGGCCGTACTCCAGAGGTTCTTCACTGGGGCGCAAAGATCGCCAGTATTGATGAAGATCTTTTGTTATCAACCGAGAGACCGATCTCTCAAGCACGCCTTGATGTCGATGTACCGCTTTCTCTTTGTCCTGAATTGGGTAGCGGTCATTTTAATGCGCCGGGAATAGAAGGGCATCGTGATGGTTTTGATTGGGCACCCGTTTTTAATACCGTCCGCGTGGAAGCTCAGGTTCAGCAAGCCACTTTTGTTCTAGAAGACACCGTGTCTAAGCTTGAATTGACGGTTGAAATTAAACTGGATTACGAATCGGATGTGGTTCAAAAGCGCATCACAGTAACCAACAAAGGGGGCAGTAAATACTATTTAAATAAGCTGTCATCAACGTTGCCGCTGCCAAACCACGCCAATGAATTGATGACGTTCCATGGTCGTTGGTGTCATGAGTTCCAAACGCAACGTCAGCGTTTTGAGCATGGTGGCTTCATGCAAGAGAACCGTCGCGGCCGTACTTCACATGAAAACTTCCCTGGCATGTTTGCAGGAACGCAAGGTTTCTCAGAACAGAATGGTTTGGTGTGGGGCTTCCATTTAGGTTGGAGTGGTAACCACCAAATGCGTGCTGATGTTCGCAGTGATGGCCGCCGCTTTGTACAAGCGGGAGAGTTATTGTTAGCGGGTGAATCGATTCTAGAACCAGAGGCTACTTACCAGACACCTTGGCTCTATGGCTGTTACAGCAACTCTGGTTTGAACGGTATTGCTCAACGTTTTCAGCAGTTTGTTCGTGACAACATTATTCAATTCCCTACCGATAAACCTCGCCCTGTGCACTTAAATACTTGGGAGGGCATCTACTTCGACCATAAACCGGAATACATCATGCAGATGGCAACCGAAGCCGGCGCAATGGGTGTTGAACGATTCATTATTGATGATGGTTGGTTTATTGGTCGTGATGGCGAACGAACGGCCTTAGGCGATTGGTATCTCGATGAAGTGAAATACCCAAATGGCTTAGAACCTGTGATTGAACACGTTAACCAACAGGGGATGGAGTTCGGGTTGTGGGTTGAACCTGAGATGGTCAGCCAAGACTCAAACCTATACCGTAACCATCCTGATTGGGTCCTAGGTTTGCAAGGTTATCATCAACCGTCTGGTCGTTGGCAGTATGTTTTAGACTTGCAGAATGAAGCGTGCTTTGACTACTTGTTCTCTCGCCTTGATACGCTTCTGACTACGTACAATATCGGCTACTTAAAGTGGGACATGAATCGTGAATTAGTTCAGCCGGGCCACCAAGGTAAGGCGGCGGTGCATGGTCAAACTGAAGCCTTGTATCGTCTCGTTGATCAACTGAATCAAGCACACCCTAAGGTCGAGATTGAATCTTGCTCATCAGGCGGTGGTCGCATTGATTTTGAAATCCTTAAAAGAACACATCGATTCTGGGCATCCGATTGTAACGATGCATTGGAACGACAAGCCATTCAAAAAGGCATGAGCTACTTCTTCCCACCAGAAGTTATGGGTGCGCACATTGGCCCTGCTGAGTGCCATTCAACCAATCGTCGTCACAGTATCAATATGCGTGGTGTCACCGCTTTGATGGGGCACATGGGCGTTGAACTTGACCCGGTTAAAGAGTCGCAACAAGAGAAGCAAGCTTTCTCTCACTACATCTCTCTGCATAAGCAGTTCCGCCATATTTTGCACTCAGGTCGTAGTTTCCGCATGGATCCCGCGGACAAAAACCAGAACATCTATGGGGTGCAGAATGATGATGAAATGCTGATCACCGTGTGTCAGTTGGCCATGCCTGAATACGCTCTGCCATCACCACTTCGTATTAGCTGCGTGGAAGACAGTGCGCTGTATCAAGTGAAGTTAGTGGAGATGCCACAAACCAGTTTCCAACTCATGAAGCAACGCCCTCAATGGTTAGATAAAACTCTGACTTTAAGCGGCGATAACCTCAAAGAGATTGGATTGACCTTACCTATTCTCGACCCAGAGTCTGCCTTGATTGTGCATCTAAAAAAGATGTGAATCTCTGACTCTGAGTACCCCTACAAACAAAAATCTAAATATAAAAATTATAATCGGCAGCGAGGTATTGCTGCCGCAATAACTCAACTTAAGGAAAACAAAATGTCTATTACCGTTCTGTTGTCATTTTTGTTATTTACTGGGTTTGTAGTCGCGTTTACCTACAACAAAGTGAAAAATGACAAAAACACCTCACAAGATGGTTTCTTTCTTGGCGGAAGAAGCTTAACCGGTGGCTTAATTGCCAGCTCACTTATCTTAACGAACTTGAGTGCCACCAGTTTCGTGGGCATGAGCGCACAATCTTACACCCACAACATGAGTGTCATGGGTTGGGAAGTGGCTTCTGGTGTCACCTTGGTGATTATTGCTTTAATGTTAGTTCCTCGTTATTTGAAACAAGGTATCACCACCATTCCTGATTTCTTAGAGAGCCGCTACGACATGTCGGTGAAGAAGTTTGTGACGTTACTTTTCTTGTGCCAATACGTGATCAACATTTTGCCTACCACACTTTACGCGGGCGCTGTTGTTTTGGGTGAAATCTTCGATGTTCAGGCCCTGCTAAATATTTCAGAGTTTAGTTCAATTGCACTGATTTCGGCGACGATTGGTCTACTTGGCTTCTTTTACGCGATTTATGGTGGCCTAAAGGCGGTTGTAATTGCAGATACCATTAATGGTGTAGGCTTGATTGTCGGCGGCATGATGATCCCTGTATTTGGTTTAATGGTGTTGGGCGAGGGGAGTTTCGGTGCTGGCTTAGATATTCTGCTTTATGCCGCGCCAGAGAAGCTCCAATCGGTGGGTACAGAAACCGATCCACTGCCGTTCTCAACATTGTTCACAGGTCTGCTTTTGGTGAACTTGTATTACTGGGGTACTGACCAATCTATCATTCAACGCGCATTGGGTGCTAAGAACCTGAAAGAAGGTCAGAAAGGTGTAATCCTTGCCGGTGCGATTAAGGTCATCTCTCCGCTGTTTTTGATCATTCCGGGTATCATTGCTTTCCATATGTTTGGCGCTGATGCGGGTAATCCAGACACCATGTACACCCGTTTAGTTAATGAAGTTTTGCCTAAGCCGCTAGTGGGCTTCTTCGTTGCGGTGATGTTTGGTGCGATTTTGAGTACCTTTAATGGTGTGTTGAACAGCTCAACGACTCTGTTTGCATTGAACGTGTATAAGCCGCTATTCGGACAAGGTAAAACCGATGAAGAGCTAGTGGGTAAAGGGCGTATTTTTGGTGTCGTGATTGCGATTATCTCGGTATGTATCGCACCATTCATCATGTACGCACCAGAAGGTTTGTTCCAATATCTACAAATGGTGGCAGGTTTCTTCAGTGTGCCAATCTTCACTATCGTGTTTGTCGGCTATATCTCTAAACGTGTACCAGCTGTAGCGGCGAAAGTGGCGTTGGTGGTGTTTGTAAGTTCTTACGCTGCAATGCAGTTGGTGTTCAAAACTCCGATTCACTTCCTACATCAATTAGCGATTCTGTTCGTGGTATGTACCGCGTTGATGTTCATCATTGGTTACTTTATGCCGCGTGAGTCTGAGTACGTGATGCCAGTCAATGAGAATATTGATGTGACACCTTGGGAGTTCCGTTTCGAGGCTTCGGCTATTATTCTTTACATGGTGCTTGGTGCTTACGTTATGTTCTCGGATGTGGGTTTTGTATCGGACGATCCAACCATCATGCAAGTTTATGGCGTGTGTGGCATTGTTATGTTGCTCGGTATTTTTGGACGACTAGCAAAGCGAAAGAAAGCACTTGCGACCGCGTAGATGAGTTCGGGTAATTAAAAACGAAAACGCCGCTCTTTGGAAATAGGAGCGGCGTTTTTCGATCTTGTGAAGATAAATGGAAGGCTAAAAAGTCTAAAAAGAGAATCGAGTCCATTTCTTAGCTCGCCAGCGATAGGCCATGATGATTCCACGGAACCACTCGTCCATCGCGATTGCCATCCAAGCACCCAATACGCCATAACCCCAATGCACGCCAAGCAAATAGCTCATGGCAACCCCAATGCCCCACATGCTGAGAATGCCCATTTTGATCGGGAATTTAATGTCGCCAGCAGCCTTTAGACAAGAGATAAAGATAAGGTTAAATACTCGTCCAGCTTCAAGAATGATGGAACCTGCAATCAGTGCCGCCGTTAGCGCAATGATCTCTGGATCTTGCGTGAACAGATCGAGAATTTCGAAACGGAACACATACACCATGCAGGTGATCGCGGTTGACGCGATAAAGCCAACCACAAAGTAACGTTGCACGCGCTTGGTAATCTCGTCGATCCAACCCTTACCAATGTAATAGCCTGTTTGGATTTGGCTGCCTTGACCAATTGCCAGTGCAAACGCAAAAGAGAGGCGAGCGATGTTTTGTGCGTAAGTAAACGCAGCCAGTGAAGACGTACCCATCTGCACTACAAAGAAGGTAATGCTGATCTGAGCCATGTTATAAGAGAGCACTTCTCCAGCGTTCATCGAGCCGATCTTCATGATTTTTTGATAGATGGCTTTCGGCACAGATTTAAACTGCTTCACTGGTAGATAAATCCCTTTGCTTCTGACCACACCAATCAAGATCAACATTCCGATTACTTGGCTAATGACGGTCGCGGTCGCAACCCCTTGCACGCCGTATACAGGCAAACCAAAAGGTTGATATAAGGCACAGTAGTTACCGAATACGTTGATGACACCTGCAATCATATTGATCACCATCGGTGACTTTGAATAGCCATGACTGCGCAAAATAGTGGTGAGAACCACACCTATGGTTACATTGAAGGTGAGAGCACCACTGATGAACAGGTATTCTTGCGCGTACTGTTCGACTTGAGGTTCGAGTTGATAAAGCGGGATAAAATATTCAGCAACAAGAACGGCAATTACACTCAGTAGCACACCGGCAATAATGGCCAGAATGATACTTGCTACACCCACGTGAGCGCTCTCTTGAGTGCGGGAAGCACCATTGTATTGCGCGATTAGAATACCCGTACCACTGCTGACCATGGTCGAGACAATGATCAGGAAAAAGGATATCTGAGAAATAACACCAACGGCAGACACGGCTTTGTCCGAGTATCCCGATAACATGAATACATCACTGGTGTTGAGTGCGGTTCTTAAAAGAACTTCGATAAAAATTGGCCAGGTGAGCGCAACGATTCCCATACGTTTGTTTAGGGTGGAATCAGCATTAGGCATTTAGGTTTTCTCAAAAAAGGGGTAGACGACACTATAGTTTAGCTATTATTTAGTAAACGACTATCAAATTAATGTCCGGAAGGCTAATAAGGATAAATAAAATTCGAATAAGTCTTCAGAATTCAATATTTCAGTGAGGGTGATGAAATTTTTGAATGGGATTTCATAGCAAGAGCACTCTTTGCTTTTTGTGAGTAAAAGCTTGCCTGTGTTAGCTGAGTACAACGAACAGAGTAAAAGGATCATGGTAGGCCAAATGGTCTAAGTGCTTGTTTTTCGCTTACGTTACTTCAGATATAAAAAAGGCACTCAGCGAGAAACTGAGTGCCAAAGTCTGAAATTTATGAGGTTAGATTTTCATTGAATTTCAGAAGACAGGTATAGGTTTTTACTTACTCTGCGTCAGTAAAGAAATCGTTGTATAACATGTATAGGTGGGCAGCACTCCAAGAGAAGTTTGGAGCACCTTGTTGTTCACCGTTTAGCGGGTTGTAGTTCTCACGGATAGGACCGTCTTGTACCAAGCCATCGGCGTGGTCGAAGAATGCGCCTGCCATTTCAATCGCATCGTCACGGTAGCCGTAGCTGTCCATACCTTTTAGGCCGAAGTAGAACTGGTCTACCCATACACGTCCACGCCAGTAAATATCTGGGCCAAATGCTGGGCTAGAAAGCGCTGCTGTGCCCAGTGGAACGTAGGTGTTGAACTCTGAGGTATCTTTCATCACAGAGACCACGGCATCAGCGTGAGCTTGTGTTGCTGCACCGTTGAACAGTGGTGACCAACCCTCAGGGCCTTTACCACGCTCGACAATCGGTTTACCTGCACAGCCATTCGCTAGTGGCTTGTCTTCGATACGAATGTCGTAGAAGAAGTTAGTGCCTTCGTCGAACATACAGGTGTTGATGTAGTTCGATAGGTGCTCTGCTTTTTCACGGAACTCTTTCGCTTCTGCGTCTTTACCTAGAATGTCAGCCATTTCTGCTAGGTACTTGTTATCGCTGTACATGTAGCTTGCTTGGTCAACGGACTCTTGCAGCAATGAATAGCCAAGCAAAGTGCCGTCTTCAGCGCGGTTTTGAGCGAACTCAACATCCCAATCGCTGCGCTTACCACCGTTTGCAACGTATGCGTCTAGCTGGTCTTTATCAATGAAGCCAAATGCGGCTGCATCGTCACGGCCTGATTCCCAAGATGCAGCCGTTTGTGCGGGGCTCTCGATGTAATCGTAGTTGCCTTCTGCTACCACTTTATCCAGTGCTGCTTGTCCTACGACTGTTTCGTGCTTATCGCCACGAACCACGGTGAAGTACATTTCACCTTCAGGTGTGTTGTGTGCTTTGTCACGAGCAGCGCCATACTCTGGAACGCCATTGCCGTTGTTGTCACGGTTGCGTAGCCACCAATCATGGTATGCCACTAGTTTTGGATACATCTCTTGTAGCCAAGCTTCGTCGCTGGTGGTTTTGTAGACTTCCATTACTGCCCATGCTGCTAGGCTTGGTTTGGTATTACGTTCATTCCAGTTACCGCCATCGCCGCCACGTTCTGGACTTAGGTTGTAAGCGAGTAGATCGGGCACGTAACCTTCATCCCAAGGACGAACGGCATCGTCAGCCTGAATTTGGTAAGCGAACATCGCGCGGATGTTATCTTTCGCTACATCTGGGTTGAAGTGAGCCATTGCGTAGGCTTGCTTCCATGTGTCCCAAGGCCAAGTTTGGTTGCCCGAGAACCAACGCGCCGTCACGGATGGTGTCACAGAGTCAAACTCCATCGCACCTGCAGCGCCACGCCAGTTACCGTTTAGGGTTTCCATCGCTTTAACCGCAACACGCTCTTGCTCTGGTGTCGCGTTCGGGTTGGTTAAACCCATCTCAAGATAGCCTTCCCAACGTTCTGCTGATGCGGCTAAGAAGTCGGTAGGGTTTGCCATGATCTTTTTGATTTCAGGCTGTTCCGCTTGCGCTTCTTCTGCCGTTAGAACATGCGAGTATGTGGTGTAGATAGTCGTCGATGCTTCAATGTTTGCCGTTGAAGTAAACGCTAAACCATCAACCGTGGTTTTCGTTGGAATCGACTTGTGAACTTGGTATTCAGACTCACCAGAAGTCAGTAGATCCCATGTCGAACGAACCTTACCGAAGGTCACCTTTAGGCCATCGTCGGTTGCGACGATTTGACGGTCATACTCAGGGTAAGTTTCAGCGATTGTTTTGTCGGTTTGTGCCACGCCTTCTTTGGCGTGCGTCTTTTCTAGCAGTTCACCATCCCACACTAATTCAACCGGTGAGTCGGTAGTGATTTTTGTTTCTAGCAGAGAGGTACGGTTTGAAGCAAAACGCATCGTCATTTCTACAGTCACATCGTCAGATTTTAGTGTCTGAACCAATGCGCCCGGTAGGCTGTAAGCTTCCATAGTGAAAGCCACTTTTTTGCCATCTTTGAACACGCTTAGGCGGTCGAAGTTATCAGCCATGAAGTTGATGTATTCTTCGGTAAGCAGTGCTGTACCTGGGAATCCGCCCATGCCTTCTGCACTGTCTGGCAGTAGGTGACCGTGCCATGCGCCTAGGTCGAAGAATGGGTTAAAGCGTTGGTGGTCATCGAAGTCGTAGTCACGCATGTATTCAGGTGAGCCAGTACGGTCGATAACGTTCTTAAATTCGTTGGCTTGCAGTTGCTCTGTGTCAGAGCCTGAGCCAGAGATTGAGTTTGAAGCACAACCAGTAACGACAAGGGCTGCACCGATAGCGAGAGCTGCGAATGATTTATTCAGTTTCATGATCAATTCCTGTTATTACCAGTAGAAGTATTGCATTGCGAACACCTGAGCGTCGCCGATTTCAGTGTCGCTGCCTACGCCAAAGCGGCTATCGAAAGCAGTCGCAAACGCGCCGTTGCCGTATTCATACCAAACGCCAGCATTGATGTAAGAGGTGATTTCTTTGTCGCCATTGTCACCGTCAAAGTTTGCGTAGTTGTAGGCTGCAGATAGGTAAACGCCTTGTGCCGCTTCGTACCATGCACTGGTTTGAATACCAGACTCGCTACCGAAAGACTCTTGGTTGCCTTTATCTGTATCGTGCCAAACACGAGTGGCGAAGTTTTTGTACTCAGCACCCAATAGCAATAGTTCACCACCATCGTTGTTACGAACTTCACCACCACCCATTAGGGTTAAGTCGTCGGTCAGATCGTATTGAAGGTAACCATTGACCATGGCGTTCTTATCTTTCCATTGGTCTGCGAAGCTGTCGTATTTACCGAAGTGAACAAGAGCATCGTCTTCCGAGAAGTCAGACTCTGGCGCGAAAGAAACGCTGTAGCGAAGCTTGCCTTCTAGGTTTTGAATCTTCACACCAAGGTGCACGTCTCGCGTGTTTGAGATCGCGTAGCCGTATTCAACCGTAGGGTCACCCCACCATTGAACGTCATCTAATGAAGAGTCCATACGACCAATCATGAATTCTGTTTTGTTATCTGTGCGGTAGCCAGCGTAAAAGCGGTTGAAACCACCTTCAAAACCGCCCCAGCCGTGGCCCGTTGCCCAAGCATTGCCTTCGTCATCGGCTTGTACTGTCCAGCCCTCCATATAAGCAAGACCAAACCAATTACCGTGCTCGATAGCCAAGCCAGCTTCAATGTAAGTACCGTCTGCGTAGCGGCCTTTATCATCACCTTCGAGTGCCACGTGACCACCAAGGCCAAGCTCACCATAAAAGTTAAATAGGGTTTCAGTTTCTGTCTGAGGAGGCTGAGTATCACTGTGGTTTGCTGCGGACTCTTCCGCGTGGGCAGTGGTACTTAAGGCAGCAAGAATACAGCTTGTAATAAGAGTGTTTTTAGTAAAACTACTTTTCATTTTAATCACTTCTGTGTCGGGGTTATAAATGAAGGTTCGCAAGCAGTTCTGACTTCTAATATGGGGTGCTCTTCAAGGCGTATTGGTCAGGTTACTTACGATCGCAAAACCAATATTAATGATAATTTTGATGTTTAAAATTAATTAAGTTTAAAAGTGTGATCTATTTTTAGTAAATATTTACTTTGTTTTTATTTTGACTTTCAGTTGAATTTGCAGAGGTATGGCTAGGGTTGTAAGTATTCGGGAGGTGAATTGTTTGATGGGTGGTTAGATTGTTGGTTCGAATGTTTTGATTCTTGAATGGCTTTGATTTAATCGAGATGG
Source organism: Vibrio sp. 10N.261.55.A10 (assembly GCF_041470825.1). Lineage (NCBI taxonomy): Bacteria > Pseudomonadati > Pseudomonadota > Gammaproteobacteria > Vibrionales > Vibrionaceae > Vibrio > Vibrio sp. 10N.261.55.A10. The sequence goes on from NZ_JBFRNC010000054.1 coordinate 57,204, forward strand.
TTAGTGGAAATGTACCGACAAATAAAAAGGCACTCACCAAATGTGAGTGCCTGAAGTTTAAGTCAGAGTGCCCGAAGTTTAAATCAGAGTGCAGGGTAAACTAAGCGTTCGCCGGTTCAGGTTTTGCTTCTAGTTTTTTCTCTTCTGGAGATAAGCTTTTTTCATATTTTCCGTACTTCCACCACGCGTAGCCAAGGAAGATAACAATCCCGCCCACGTTGTAGAAGATGATGGTCATGATGTCAGCACCTGTTGGGAAGGTTGACGCAAAGAAGCCAACAGTGAAAATGCCGATCAGAATCGAGACCACGGTAATGCCTGTCATACGTGAGCCCATTCTGAAATCACGAGGTAAGTGATCCAACTTCAAACGTAAATTAAGGTACGCGATCATGATGAATAGCGGTGGCAACATCGATGCTGCAGCTGTCATGTTGATAATGGTACTCATCAGATCTTGAACCGTATCGGACGCCAGTGTCGGAATGAACATCAGTGGAATCACAATCAAGAACTGAATCCAAGCCGCACGCTCTGGAACGCCTTGTTTGTTTAGAGCGACCGTTTTCTCACCGAAGATACCTTTAGGGATTTCAGAGAAGAAAATCTTAACGGGTGTTGCCGTCCACATCAGCAGAGAGCCCAGCATCGCCGTGAATGAAACCACACCAACGAAACGGTTCATCAAGATTTCAGACAGGCCAAAGTGTCTTGCTAGCCCTTCAAATACCTGAACTGAGCCGCCTGTGAATTTAAGCTCTTCACGCGAAACAAACACGTTTGCTAACACAGATCCTACCGAGTAAAGCGCACCGATGAAGATACCGGCAATGATGATGACTTTAACGAAAGACTTGTGACCGCCTTTGATGTCGTTAACGTAAACCGCGACCGATTCTGCACCGCCTGCCGCCATGAAGATCCAAGTGATTACGCCAAGGAATGCCCAGTTGAAGCTTGGTGTCATGGCTTCAATGGTGATTGGGTCAGCTGGCTCGATACCGCCTACCAAAGCACCGCCAGATAGCAAGATGTAAGACATCGTTAGCAGCAGCATCAGTGATGATGTTAGTGAGGTGATAGGGCCCAGTAATTTCGCACCGTTATTCGAGATATGAGTCGCGACCGCAAACAAAATAGTACTTAGAATTGCGGTGGTCATTGGCGTGAATATGTACTCAAAACCTAAGAACGCATACGACGCGTAAGCGATGATTCTAGGGAGCAGAGAGGTGAAGAAGAACAGGTTAACAAACCAGTAGGTGTAAGCTGAAATAAACGCCCAGCGGCCGCCTAGAGAGCTTTTAACCCAAGAGTAAACACCCGCTTCAGAGTCTTTATTCAGTGACACAAACTCTGCAACGATCAAACAAAATGGCACAAAGTAAAAGATGGTTGCTAGAAAGAACATCGGAGCCGAGGAAAGGCCGATCTCGATGTTGTTATTAATGATGTTATTGAAGCTGTATACCGCCGCGAAGGTCATAGACAGTAGGGCAAATTTGCCTATCGTACTGCGTTTATTTTCGGACATGATGTTCTCCGGTGAATCACGTTGATGATCGTTATAACTTGGTCCTAGAGAGGGAAGCTCTAGGCCGCACTTTTATTGTTATGTTGGTTTGGCAAACACCCGCTTTGTTTTGTCAGGGTTGGCTCATTGTTGTTTTTATAGATTTACGATCGGACTTCTTTGGGATTTTTTTCTTTGGTATTTCAGTAAACTTATTACCAAAACAAAGAGTTAAAGATTAAGAAGTTCATTGAAGAGATTGCTTGTTTCATGAGCGACGATTTATAAGGCGTGTAGGGGCTTTTTTGTCGCTTTCTTTATATGAATCAGTTTGTCTCTTCAGCAAGAAGATTAAAGATTAAGCGGCGGGAAGTTAATCGAAATTGATCAAATATGTGACCTTGAGTAAATAAATTTAGTTAATGTTTTACCTTGGTTTTTATTTGAGTTTTATTACCTATTAATTGGTGTTTTTCGTGAACTGAAAACTTGACGGAACGCCGTTTTTATTTTTGGGTTTTTTATTTTAATTATCTGATTTAAAACAAAAAAAGCGCCAATTAAGGCGCTTTTAACTAGATGTATAGATTCTGGATTACGACTGCTTAGCCGTTTCTAGCTTTGCTTCTTTACCTGCTTGCTTCTTTTCAAAGCGAGAGATCCACCACCATGCGATACCAGAGAATACCGCTGTCATGAAGACGTTGATGAAGAAGGCTTGAACAAGGTCAACACCTGTCGGGAATGCCGATGCTGTCATGCTCACAATGAAGATACCAATCAGTACCGATACTACTGCCATACCTTGAACTCGAGTACCCATGCGGAAATCACGCGGTGTGTCGTCGTGTTTCAAGCGGAATACAAAGTAGGCCACCATGATGAAGATTGGCGGTAGCATTGCGGTACCTGCTGTTAGATTGATTGCTGTATTCATCATGTCTTGTACAGATTCAGAGCCGAAGCCGTTCACCACAAGCATCACGAATACAAACGCGAACTGCCACCAAGCTGCACGTACTGGCACGCCGTGTTCGTTAAGCTCTGTTGTCTTCTCGCCGTAAACACCTTTAGGGATTTCAGAGAAGTGAATTTTTACTGGAGCTGCTGTCCACATCATCATCGAACCGAACATAGCAACGAATAGGATAATACCGACGAAGCGACCCGTTAGAGATTGTGAAATGTCGAAGTAGTTCGCCATACCTGTGAAGATTTCAACCATGCCGCCAGCGTAGGTCAGTTCATCACGAGCAACGAATACGTTTACTAGAAGAGAGCCCACTGCGTACATTGCGCCGATTGCGATACCTGCACCAATGATAACCTTGATGAAAGACTTGTGACCGCCCTTAACATCGTTTAGGTAAGCGGCTGCGGTTTCTGCACCACCGGCTGCTTGGAATATCCAACACATGATACCTAGCGTTGCCCAGTTGATGGTCGGTGTCATTGCTTCAAGCGTGATTGGTTCTACTGGCTCATGGTTGCCGCCCAGTGCCATTAGTGCACCGATAACGTAGATTGCAAACAGAGCGAATACACCGTAGGCCACGATCTCGGCAATCTTACCTAGCCAGCTCGCGCCTTTGGTTGAGATGTGAGTTGCTGCAGCAAACAGAGCAATCGAGATAGCCGATGTGACGACTGGCGAGAAGGCGTATTCATAGCCCAACATCGCGTAAGACGCATAGGCGATTACGTTTGGTAGCAGGGATACAAACCAGAAAAGGTTTACGAACCAGTATAGGAAGGAACCTAGGTAGGCTGCTTTTGAGCCTAGTGGTTTTTTTAGCCAGTCATACATGCCTGACTCAGAATTTTTATTTGCTGATACGAATTCAGCAATGATGAACACGAACGGAATGAAGTAAATAAGGGTCGCGAGCAAAAAGATAGGGGCTGAACTCAATCCCAATTCGATGTTGTTGTTTACAATGTTGCGAACGTTAAATACCGCTGCAAATGTCATGGAGAGTAGGGCAAATTTGCCTAACTTACCGCGTACAGATTCAGACATAGTGTCCTCCGAGGAATCAGGTAATTATAGTCGTTATTTCTCAATGCTTCCTTGTAGGGAGGAAGCATTGAGGCTTTGTTCAGCATGTTGGAGCCTTGAACGGCAAGGCTCGATACATACTGTGAATAGATAGCGTTATTGTTTATTTATTGAGGAAGTAACCGTCTTCAATGGTCACTTTCAGTACCACTTTTCGAACTCGGTTATCACCGTGGAAACGGTAAGCCTGATTGTTGTCAAAGATCGCCACTTGGCCTTCAGCTAGCTCACGAGTTTCACCGTTCCCCATTAGGTGTTCGCGGTCGGTTTCATCGCTATAAGCTTGGATCTGCTCTAGCTCTGATTTCGCTGCGAATTCAACCGTTTCACGGCCTTCTAGGTAGTAGTGCACGTCGAAGTAACGACGATTACCGGTGAAGTTTTCTGTGTTACGAGCCACACCGTCTTCAATCATGTAAGCCAGTGAATCACCAATTGAATACATCACGCCATCTTTGATGTTTCCGATGTTTTCAATCGCTTCTACACAGCGTTGCCATTTACGACCATCGCGGTAGACGACTTTAAATTGTTCTAAGTTCTCTAAAACGATCATCGCTTATGCCTCGTTCAGTTGTGGTTGAGCTTTTGGTGCATTCACCGTAAAAAACTCATCGCCAAAGTTGTGATTGATTAGGTGCTGCGCATCGCAATCGCCTGCTTGGAATGGAATCAGAGTTAAACCGTAGCGGAACTCGTCCATGTAAACGCGGTAAGAATCGAGCACTTCGCTGCCCCAAGAGTTAGAGCCTAAGCCCATCACTTGGTGATCTAGGTTTAACGTGATGTAACCGCTTTTCTCTAGCTCAATGGTGTGTTGTGCTTGGTGCAGGTTTTGGTTGGTGTAGAACCATGCGCTGAAGTTGATTTCTTGCTGTGGTTTTACTGCAATACCATTACCCGCGCGGCTTGAAAGCGCAGCCCAACGAACGTGTTGGCGGTTGCCGTTGTTCTGTGGGAACGGGTAGTTCTCGAACATGTCTGCAACGGTTGATTGGTACACATCAATCATGTTGGCTTGCTTGCTGTCTTGGTAGTTCTCTTCAGGGCCGCGTCCGTAATATTGGACTTGGTCGAAGTCGCCGTTGATGCCCATATCAAAACCAATCACAGGAATTACATGAGGGTACTCACCGTAACGTTCGCCGCTTAGCTCAACGTTCAATTGGCCTTCAGCATTAACTTGGTAGCGATATTCACAACGCATGCCGAAATCGAATACTGGTGGAGCAATGATGCTGGTGGTGGTGATCTCTACCTTGCCATTTACCTGTTCAACGTTAACGCATTCAAGGTCAATGCTACGGAAGTGCTCCTGCATAATTTGCAAGTGTGCAGGCTCCCAGTAACCATCGTGCTCTTGTTTATGGTTATCGATCATTGGCTTGAAGAAGTTGATTCGTGGTTCTGACTTAATCATCTCTTCGCCATTGACCAACCATGACGTCAGCTTGCCGTTCACTTTCGAGAAGTTCAGTGCGAAGTTGTGGCCTTTGATTAGATAGGCTAAGCGAGATTCTTCAACATTCAGTGCTGTCGCATTGTTGTTAGTGAAGGCTTCTAGCTGTGCTGTGTTCTCTTTCACTTGGAATTGATACACCGCGATGTCGTGGTTCGCTTCGCTGTAAGGCGTACGAGAATCCTTGCGCACGGTAAAGTTCACAAACACTTCGCGCTCATCAAGTTGTGGCAAGTTAAGTGTCAGTTCACGGCTCGAGTTTTCTGCCAGTTCTTCAATCTTGATGTGTTGCACAGCAATGGTTTCACCTTCAGCACGGATTTCCGCAGTGATGGTGTAGTCATCGATGTTTGAGAACCAAAGTTTGTTGTCTACCGTGAAGGTGCCCGTTTGTGCATCGAAATCGCGAAGCTTCACTGGGGCAATCACTTGCTTGTACTCTTTCAAGCCAGGGCCTGGCGTTTGGTCTGGGTAGATCAAACCGTCCATGCAGAAGTTGTAGTTGTTCGGGTAGTCACCGTAGTCACCGCCGTATTTGTAGAACTCTGTGCCTGCTTCATCACGCGCTAGAATGCCGTGGTCACACCATTCCCAAACGTAGTGACCTTGAATTGCATCGTGCTTGTAGAACACGTTTTGGTATTCGGTTAAGCCACCTGGGCCATTACCCATTGCGTGTGCGTATTCACAGATAATGCGTGGTTTTTCGTGTGGGAATTCACCGAAGGCATTCATCAGTTGAGCACGTGAGTACATGGTTGAAATGATGTCGACCACTTCAGCATCGCGGTCTTCTTCATAGTGAACCAAGCGGGTGTCATCAATCGCTTTTGCCGCATCGTACATAGAGCGGATATTGCAGCCGTAGCCTGATTCGTTACCTAAAGACCACATGATGATAGAAGGGTGGTTCTTTTGAGCGTGGATATGACGTTCGATACGTTCAACAAACACCGCTTCCCATGCTGCATCGTTAGTGATGCGGCTTAGGTCGCCAACGTTAGCAAAGCCGTGAGTTTCGACATCGGTTTCACCCATCACGAACAGGCCGTAGATGTCACACAGTTCGTAGAAACGTGGGTCATTCGGGTAGTGCGCAGTACGTACTGAGTTGATGTTGTGTTGCTTCATCAACACCAAGTCTTTCTCAACGCGATCCATGCCCACAGCACGACCTTTCAGGTGGTCGTTGTCGTGACGGTTTACACCATGCAGCATCACGTATTTGTTGTTGATGTAGAACAGACCATCGCGAACTTTAATGTCTCGGAAACCAACGCGCTGTGGAATCACTTCTAGCACTTCGCCGTCTGTGTCTTTTAGCGTCAGCAACAGTTGGTAAAGGTATGGGTTTTCAGCATTCCATTGAACAGGGTTCACGACATCGATAGAGAATTGAGTGTTCGCATTGCCGCCAGTCTGTTGGTTAGGAACAGTTAAGTTATCTACTGAGCCTTGGGAGATAACTTGGCTGCCATCAAGCAATGCGTACTCAAGAGTTGCGTTAGTCGCTGCTGCTAGGTTTTCTAGAGCAACGTTGCACGAAAGGGTCGCGCTTTGGTAAGCGTCGTCAAAATCAGTACGAACCATTAGGTCTTGAACGTGAAGTTGTTCTTTACCAACAAGGTAAACATCACGGAAGATGCCGCCTGTCCACCACATGTCTTGGTCTTCAATGTAGGTGGAGTCTGCCCACTGCATCACGCGAATAGAAAGTAGGTTGTTGCCCGCTTTTACGTGGCTAGAGATATCGAATTCAGCGGTTAGGCGGCTGCCCTTGCTGAAACCAACGTACTCACCATTTACGTAAACTTCGAAGTAGGTCTCTACGCCATCGAATTTAATAATGGTTTGTTTCTCGTTCCAGCTGTCGCCAAGGAAGAACGAACGTTGGTATGCGCCTGTCGGGTTATCTGACGGTACGAAAGGTACATCAATTGGGAATGGGAAACCTTCATCTGTGTACTGAAGATCGCCGTGGCCTTCCATCTGCCACATATTTGGCACCGTAATGTGGCCCCAATCGCTCATCTCTTGAGAGTAAAACTCTTCAGGAACCAAGAGCGGGTTAGTGAAGTAGCTGAAATTCCATTGACCACTTAGTAGTTGGAAGTGGCTGCTTAGTTCACGTTGAAATGTTTTAGCGGTTTTTTCTGATGCGTATGAGAAGAAGTAAGCACGTGGTGCCATACGGTTCTCATGTAAGTTCAGGAAGTTTTCCCAGTTGTTCACGTTGCCTCTCTCTCGGTCTGAATGCAGTTTGCTGACCGACGTTCTTATGCGTAATTGGGTCGTAGTGAATACGAGTATTTTTGGATTGAGGTAATTATTAGTAAAAGTTTTACTAAATGAAAATGGTGAAAACGTTTTACTTTAACTTCATCACGTTTTTTATGGTCTTTTTACGGTGCTGTGTGATCCACTTAAAAGAATGCTATTGGCTGATTTATGTAGCAGATTAAAGAGGGGGATACGTGGAGATTGATGTATGTGACGGGCACAAAAAAGGCCACCTTCAACAAAGGTAGCCTTTATTTATCTACTTGATATATTTAATTATTTTGTTGTATCGCGCAGCTTGAGTTTGCTTGGTACATAGACACGTAGTGGGATGGTTCGGCCGTCGCGTACTTTCTCAATCAGCAGATTAACGCCTTGAATTCCCATCAATTCAGAGTGAATACGAACAGTTGATAAAGATGGGAAGGTAAATTTAGCTGTTGGGATGTCGTTTACACTGATCAGCGCAATATCTTCAGGGATGTTTAATCCGTGCTCATGAACTGCTCGTAAAACGCCAATTGCGATGGAATCTGACGCAATAAACATGGCTTTAGGGTAGTCGCCCGTCGCGAGCATCTGTTTTGCAAGCTTGTAACCTGATGAGCTAGAGAAGTCACCACGGTAGATGTCTTGCTCACTGACAACGTTCTTGAGGCCACCATATTCAGCAAAAGCGACTTCACGAATATCAGGGGTATTGACGTCGTCTTGGCCACCAATAAAGCCGATGCGCTCATAGCCTTGGTTGATAAAGAAGTTGGTGATCTCTTTGCTGATCAAAGCCAGGTCGATATCGACAGAGTCATAAGGTTCTGAGTGATCGGTAAAATCGACATAACAGATATTATCGCTCAGCTTTTTAGCTTGCTCGATAACCTCTGGTGTCATTCTACCCACCAACAAAACACCTGTGATTGGTGCTGAATTGATCTGTATTTTACTTTCATAACAGTTGGTTAGCTTAACTTCCATCTTTTCACATTGGGTTTCAATCCCGTGGCGAATCGATAGATAGTAAGGGTCGTTAACTTCCGCTTCTTGCTTGTAGTTATACAGTGCTAGGAAGTGATGGTTTTGTTTTTTACTGCTAACGGTTTTTCGTGAGCTGCTGGTTTTGTATTCCAACTTCTCTGCAATTTCAAAGATACGCCTTTTGGTCTCTTCCTTGACGCTTAATGTTGGATCTTCATTGAGAACCCTTGAAACTGTAGCCAATGATACATTCGCTTCAGTCGCGATATCTTTTAACGTTGCCATACTCACTTCCTGTTATTGGAACATTGCGCTGCTTTGAAATTGGTATTTAGTAAAAAAGCAATGCACCTCTTTATTCTACAGACCTATTGTAATCAAACTGGACGTCATTGCATTAACTTTTAGTAAAATAAATGCTCAACTCATCTGTGATGTCTCAAATCTAACTATCTATAATTATCTTATTAAAATTCAATGAATTAGAGGTTAACAGCTATGCGTTCTCTCTATGTCATGATCAGTTCCAATGATGAAATTCAGTGTAAACGTTTACACTTCGTGGTTTTGATCACAGAATTATAGTCAAAATGGCTGCTACTATTTCTGACATACGGTGCTACTGAGCTGAATATCAGTTCGAGTTAGCCCACGAATGACGACAAAGAGAGGTTGATTGTGAAAGTACTGGTTACGGGCGGCATGGGTTACATCGGAAGTCATACATGCATTCAAATGATACAGGCAGGTATGGAGCCGATCATTGTTGATAACCTTTGCAACAGCAAAGAGCTAGTGCTGAAACGAATCGAATCGTTAACTGGCAAGCGACCAACGTTTTATCTTGGCGACATTCGTGACCAATCTTTTCTAGATGGCGTGTTTTCAGAAAACGATATCCAAGCGGTGATTCACTTTGCTGGCCTGAAAGCGGTAGGGGAGTCGGTGGCTAAGCCTTTGGAGTACTACGATAACAACGTTAATGGTTCACTAGTGTTAGCTCGAAGCATGAAGAAAGCGGGCGTGAAAAGCATCGTATTTAGTTCTTCGGCTACCGTTTACGGTGATCCAGAAGTAGTGCCGATTACTGAAACTTCACCAACTGGCGCGACAACTAACCCTTATGGTCGCAGCAAATATATGGTGGAAGAGTGCTTGAGCGATCTGTTCAACGCGGAGAACGACTGGAGCGTCACTTTACTGCGTTACTTCAATCCAGTTGGCGCACATCCATCGGGCACTATGGGTGAAGACCCACAAGGTATCCCAAATAATTTAATGCCGTTTATTGCTCAAGTAGCCGTCGGTCGCCGTGAAAAACTGGCTGTTTTTGGAAACGATTACCCAACAGTCGATGGAACAGGCGTTCGTGACTATATTCATGTAATGGATTTAGCGGACGGTCACGTCGCAGCACTAAAAGTGGTTGGCGAGAAAGCGGGCTTACACATTTACAACCTAGGTACGGGCAAAGGCTCAAGTGTACTCGAGATGGTTGAAGCCTTCGCACAAGCATCGGGCAAACCGGTTCCTTATGAACTTTGCCCACGCCGCGCAGGTGACATTGCCGAATGTTGGGCAAGCACTGAAAAAGCAGAGCGCGAGCTTGGCTGGAAGGCGACGCGTAGCGTGATGGAGATGACAGCGGATACGTGGAATTGGCAGTCGAATAACCCACAAGGTTACTAAAGAACTTTTAAGTTATTGAAAAAAGAGAGATTCCAGATATCTCGCACCTCGATTCTGGAATGACGGATGAGCATAAGGCTATGAAGTGGTTGCCTTTGCACAACTAGCACAACGAGATTACACGTCATTCCCTACAGCGAGGCACGAGCGTGATAGGGAATCTCCTTGTAGAAGAATTATTCATCTTGGTGAATTGACCAAGACACAAAATTTGAGAGCAATCTAAACATGTCAAAAGTTGAATTTAACCCAGTAGACCACCCGCATCGTCGTTATAACCCATTAACGGGCCAGTGGATCTTAGTATCACCGCACCGAGCAAAACGTCCTTGGAGTGGCCAAGATGAAAAACCATCGACCGCGCAGCTTCCTGCGTACGAGAAAGAGTGTTTCTTGTGCCCAACCAATACGCGTATCTCGGGCGACGAAAACCCAGATTACGACGGCACTTACGTATTCAGTAATGATTTCGCGGCCTTGATGCCCGATTCGCCTGACGCTCCAGAGTCTGAAAACCCTCTATTCAAGACTCAAGGTGTTCGCGGGTTGAGCCGCGTGATCTGTTTTTCTCCGGACCACAGCAAAACGCTGCCAGAGTTACCAGTAAACAAGATTCGCGGTGTTATCGACACATGGAATGAACAGATTGAAGAGCTAGGTAAAGACTACCTATGGGTTCAAGCGTTTGAAAACAAAGGCGAGACCATGGGCTGTTCTCAGCCACACCCACACGGTCAGATCTGGGCAAACAGCTTTTTGCCCAACGAGATTGAACGCAAAGAGAAACTGTTAAAAGAGTACTTTGAACAACAAGGTTCGAATCTTTTAGTGGATTACGTTGAAGCTGAAATGAAAGACGGTTCTCGCACTGTGGTTGAAACTGAACATTGGATCGCTGTGGTGCCTTATTGGGCTGCGTGGCCATTTGAAACCATGTTGCTACCAAAAACACACATTCGCCGTATGAGCGAACTGACTGACGAGCAGCGTGATGATTTAGCGCTTGCGATTAAGAAGCTGACCAGTCGTTACGACAACTTGTTCCAGTGTTCATTCCCTTACTCAATGGGCTGGCACTATGCACCGTTCTTCGAAGAAGGCACCGACATCGATCACTGGCAACTGCATGCGTTGTTCTACCCGCCACTGTTACGCAGTGCTTCGGTTCGTAAGTTCATGGTCGGCTACGAAATGCTGGCTGAGTCTCAGCGTGATTTAACTGCAGAACAAGCCGCGCAACGTCTGCGTGATTTGAGTGACGTTCACTATAAAGAGCAGGAATAGCCTACTTCGTAGATAACGAGCGAGATTCCTGATATCTCGTCCCTCGATTCTGGAATGACGGCAGGTGAAAGGCTGATGTTGTCATTCCCTACCGTGAGAGACGAATGAGATAGGGAATCTAAAAGAATTAAAGTGGTGCCGTGAAGGGGCCATAACCAATTGAACAAAGAGTTTAACCAGAGAGTTTACTTATGTCTGACCTAATCCAAAACGTGAAAGCATCTTTTGAGCAAGTCCTTGGTTACCAAGCGACTCATATTATCCAAGCACCAGGTCGTGTGAACCTGATCGGCGAGCACACTGACTACAACGATGGTTTTGTTCTACCGTGTGCCATTAACTACCAAACGGTAGTCGCCGCGGCTAAGCGTGACGACAACATTGTTCGCGTAGTATCAGTGGACTACGGTAATGCAGTCGATGAGTTCGATTTAACTCAAGAGATCACATTCCAACAAGACAAGATGTGGGCTAACTACATTCGTGGTGTGGTGAAGTGCTTAAAAGGTCGCGGCTTTGAATTTACAGGTGCAGACATCTCTGTAACGGGCAACGTGCCTCAAGGTGCAGGTTTAAGTTCTTCTGCGGCGCTGGAAGTGGTGATTGGTCAAACATTCAAGGTGCTTTATAACCTAGAGATCAGCCAAGCTGAAGTGGCGCTAAATGGTCAGCAGGCCGAAAACGAATTTGTGGGCTGTAACTGCGGCATCATGGACCAAATGATCTCTGCAGAAGGTCGCGCAAACCACGCGATGCTTTTGGATTGTCGTAGCCTAGAGACTCAAGCGGTTTCAATGCCAGAAGATATGGCTGTGGTTATCATTAACTCAAACAAGAAACGCGGCTTAGTCGACAGCGAATACAACACACGTCGTGAACAGTGTGAAGAAGCGGCGCGCATCTTTGGTGTTCCGGCACTTCGTGATGTGACCATTGAGCAATTCAAAGCGAAAGAGTCTGAATTGGATGAAATGGTCGCGAAACGTGCTCGTCACGTGATTACTGAAAATGACCGTACTGTTGAAGCGGCTCAAGCTCTACGCACTCATGATATGAAGCGTATGGGCGAGTTGATGGCTGAATCGCATGCATCAATGCGTGATGATTTTGAAATCACGGTGAAAGAGATTGATGCGCTGGTTGATATGGTCAAAGAAGTGATCGGTGAACAAGGTGGCGTGCGTATGACTGGCGGTGGTTTCGGTGGTTGTATTGTGGCATTGGTTCCACCTGCATTGGTTGATGAAATCAAAACAACCGTTGAACAGAAATATCAAGCGGCGACGGGGCTAAAAGAATCTATTTATGTGTGCCAAGCGAAAGACGGAGCAGGCTTAGTTGAAGTAATCTAACGGCTTCGAGACTTAATATAGAGCTTACCAAGTAAAAAGATCATGGTAGGCCAAATGCTAAAGCCTTTACTTCAGGTAGAGGCTTTTTACTGGCACTAGAAGGAATTTAGAATGACACAAGAGCAAAACCTGCATCAATCCATGGCGCAGACTCCAGCCTATGATGGCCAACCCGCTCAGTTAGTGACGCTATCAAATACGCATGGGATTCAAGTGACATTCATGGATATTGGTGCAACATGGTTGAGCTGTATCCTGCCAGTAAAGGGAAACAAAAGAGAAGTGTTGTTGGGTGTTAACTCAATGGAGAACTTCGATAAACAAGCCAGCTATATGGGCACAACCGTTGGCCGTTATGCTAACCGCATTGCTAATGGTCGTTTCAAAATTGATGGTCAGAATTACAAGCTGGAAACCAACCAAGCGGGCAATACCTTACATGGTGGCCCGAACGGATTTGATAAACGCCGTTGGAATATTGCCGAGCAAACCGAAACGTCAGTGGTGTTCAGTCTAGAGTCTGCTGATGGCGACCAAGGATTCCCGGGGAATTTGAATGTGTCGGTACGTTATGACATCACCGAAGACAATCGAGTGTCCATTAATTACTCTGCAACCACAGACAAGCCGACTGTAGTCAACCTAACGAATCATGCGTACTTCAATCTACTTGGCGCTGAAGCTGGACACGATTGTTTGTCACACATTGTCAGTATCAATGCTAATCAGTTCTTACCTACCAATTCGGTGGGTATTCCGTTAGGTAACCTTAAATCAGTGAAATCGACCAGCTTTGACTTCAATCAGCCTATGATGATCTCAGAGCGTTTGTTGGGCGATGAACAGCAGAAAGCAGCAAAGGGTTACGACCACTCTTTCTTATTGGCTGATGGCTGCAAACGCACTCAATGCGCCGCGACCGTAACCTCACCGGATGCGCTCGTCACACTAAAAGTATTTTCAACCAAACCTGCGATGCAGCTATACACCGGAAACTGGCTTGGTGGCACACCAAACCGAAGTGGTGGCAGCTATGAAGACTACGCTGGTTTGGCGCTAGAAACCCAGTTCTTACCTGACTCTCCTAACCACCCAGAGTGGAAGCAGGACAGTTGTATTCTCAAGCCTGAACAAGAATATAACTACAGTACCTGTTACCAGTTTGAATTTTCGGGGGATTCTTCAAACTAGTACGCTCTAGCTCAAAGCGGTTACGTCAATATCTTTTGTTTGTGAATAGGACGATGTGAATTATCGCGTTGTTCTTGGGGGATGAGCAAAAGTGGCGCTCAACAAGAGTGCGGTTTATTAAGCGCGATTGTTGAGTATCTGAGTAAGGTAGGAAAGCCCTAACAGAAGCGATTCTGTTAGGGCTTTTTTTTGTTTATTGCTTGATGAGTCGATCAGAACCTAGACTTTCTCTACCGAATTACGGCGTACCAGAGTTGGAGAGAACATCATTGGTTCAGTTGAGGTGTTTTCACCTTTGGCGAAGTGCAACGCGAGTCGTGTCGCTTTCTCTGCCATCATCTGAATCGGGTAGCGAATAGTGGTGAGCTTTGGATGAACATAGCGGGCAATCAAACCATCATCGAAACCGATGATCGACATTTTGTCTGGCGCTTGAATACCGTTTTCATCAAGGACAGACAAAGCACCAGCTGCCATGTAATCGTTGTACGCCACAATGCCAGTGATTGGCAGTGACTTAGTCAGAAGGTTAGTCATGGCGTATTCGCCACCGTCACTGGTCGGCGCTGAGTATTCAATATAGCTGTCAGAGAGCGCTATTTTGTAATCTGAGAGTGCCGCTAAGTAACCTTGGATACGCTCATCGGCATCTTCAATGCTATGCGATGAGGCGATACAGGCAATGTTCTTATGGCCATGGCGGATCAGATATTCCGTCGCAAGATACGCACCTTTTTTGTTGTCTAAGAAAATACAGTGGTTGGCAATCTCAGCAATATAACGGTTGATCAGTACTAAGCCTTTGACCTCTTTTGCATAGGCAATCAGTTCTTCGTCGGTGAGGCCTTTAGAGTGGATCACCAGGGCGTCACAACGGCTGTTAATCAGCAATTCAATCGCTTGTCTCTCTTCTTCACGATCGTGCGAGCCATTACCGACAAGGATATGTTTTCCGTTCTCACGAGCGACATTGTCGACAGCCTTAACCAGCGTGCCAAAAAAGGGATCGGAGATGTCACCGACCAATACACCAACAGTGTTCGTGCTTTGGCTTACCAGCGCTCGAGCATTGGCATTCGGTCGATAGCCAAGTTTAGACATCGCTTTAGTTACAGACTCTACCGAGCTTGCACTCGCCTTGGGAGACTTGTTGATCACTCGAGATACGGTTGCAACAGAAACACCAGCTTCCTTTGCTACATCTTTAATTGTTGCCATTTTTAACCTCTATACATTGCTTCATCTATTTAACACCGACAATGATAGTAAGGCAACGAAACTCTCATTTTACTTCCAGTAATGAGATCTTTACCGCTTGTAATTATTAGGCTTAATGCTAGTGTAAACATTTACATTTTACTTAATTTTAGTAAATGATTTAATGAGTGAAAATAAACCAATATAGGAAGTGAGAAATGGATACTGTCTCTTATGGTGACTTTGCTAAGTTAGAAATGCGTGTGGGTAAGATCATTGAGGTTGTGCGTCATGAAAACGCCGACAAGCTTTACATAGTGCAAGTGCAAGTGGATGTTGGTGACAAGACACTGCAAACGGTGACCAGCCTAGTCCCTTACTACACAAAAGAAGAGTTGATGGGTAAGCAGGTTGTTGTTTTGTGCAATCTAGCGAAGGCGAAGATGAGAGGCCACACTTCTGAGTGCATGTTGCTTTGTGCAGAAACGGAAGATGAATCTGAAAGTGTATTGCTAACACCTGAACGTGCGATGCCAGCAGGTATTCGTGTCGTTTAAGCTCATTTTAGGTTGGTGAGTCAATGTGTTCACCAACCTAAATCAACTAGCTGCGCACGGTCAGTATCAAGCCATCAATCACACTGTGGTGGTGATCGGAAACCCCAGCAAGGTTGCCGTATTTAGGCTGGTGGCGATCATTTTCTAATGGGTGATGCCAACCTTGTGTGTGTTTAACGAAGTGCGCCGCAAAGCTTTCAGACACCTCTAAACATCCTGCTAATACAGTATCGACGTAGGTTTGAACGATAGGGCTGTTTTCGCAAGGTGCTTCAATCTCGTCTTTGATGTAAACCCAGATCGGTTGATCCTGTTTGAATTCATCTTGGCTTTCTATCTGAGAGGCCTTTAATTCGATACGGTGATAACCACGCTCACGGCGATCAAACTCAGCCAGTGCAATATCATCCACCTCAAGCAACACACCATTCACTTGTCCCTCGCCGAGATTGACGATCAAAGGGGATAAGACATAGCTGTCATCGATCTTGCTCCAATGGCGAATTAAGCCATGAACAATCGCAGGGATCGCTTGCCCTGTCTGACCGGTAAGCTGGCGTGAAGATGAGTTGATTAAACTGCCATAACCAAAAATATACATCGCATTCCTTGTCTGAGTTGTTCCATTTAAGTCTAGTCTTACTATATGTGGCGAGATACCAAAAGTCAGTAAGTTTCTATTTATACATATATAGGTCTTTATGACTCTTTTGGTTGTGTTTTTTTGACTTGTTTATTGGCTGTTGAATCTCGTTAGTCGCTGTTTTTACTGGTTTTATCTAATTGGCGCGTTTCATGCAATGTGATCTGCATATTGCATCGGATTTGATGCACACAAAATTTGGTTTAGGTAATACCTTGGCCGCTTATCTGAGAATTAGGAGCGAGTTTGTTAAATATCACAGATAAAAGTGTAGAAGACGCGATTCCAGCCTACCTGCGTTTAGGCTTTCGACCTTTCTTCTTTTTAGGCAGTCTCTATGCAGTGATCGCGATTGTCGCTTGGGTCATCATGTTCCAAAACGGTCAGCCTGAGATTTTAAAAGTTCCCGCACTGTGGTGGCACGTGCATGAGATGCTGTTTGGTTTCTCAATGGCGATAGTGGTCGGTTTTGTGTTAACGGCAGTACAAACGTGGACGGGAGTCAATGGCACTAAGCATTATCGATTGGCTGCCTTAGTGGGATTATGGCTTGCACCTCGCCTTCTATTTTGGACACCCGCTCCGTTATGGCTGATCTCGTCGGTTGAGGCGCTGTTCTTAATCTTCGCCGCCTACGAAATTGGTTTCCGAGTCGTGAAGTCGAAAGGCTGGAAGAATCTATTCTTTGTGCCACTGTTTATATTGGCTATCGTGGCGAACTTTGCTAGTTACGCGACCATTAAGGGGATGCCTCCATTCCCATCGTCTGCAGTTTGGCAGGCTATGTTGTGGTGGTTTACCTTGCTGTTATCAGTGATGGGTGGGCGAGTGCTCCCATTCTTTACAGCGCGTCGTTTTGATTTCGAAAAAGCGCAGCCCTTGGTTTGGTTGGAATGGTTAGCCAATCTACCTTTGGTTGGCTTATTTGTGTTGAGCTTCTTCCCATTGACCTTTGCTCAAGTCGGCAATGAGTTGATGGTATTTGCAGGTGTGACACAGTTGGTGCGCTTTATCCGCTGGAAGCCTTGGACAACACTATCAGAACCCTTGGTGTGGTCGCTGCATGCGGCTTACCTATGTATCCCTCTCAGCTTGCTGTTACGCGGTTTGCTAGATAACCCGTTCGCGAGCCATAACATGCTGCACCTGTTTGCGATTGGCGGTTTGAGTGGGTTAATTCTGGCGATGATCACGCGCGTGACAATGGGACATACTGGCCGTGCTATCTATAAAGGGCCAAGTATGGCTTTGGCGTTCTCGGCTATTTTTGTCGCGGCTTTGGTTCGCAGCGTAGGTGTGACTTTCTTCCCTGCGTATTTATTTGAGATGGTGAATATCAGCGCGGGTTTATGGACGTTAGCATTTGGGTTGTTTATCTGGAAGTTCGGCATGATGCTTTTAACACCAAGAGTGGATGGTCACCCAGGCTAAGCCTATTGATTCTCGAACCCATTTTGAAAGGGAAGCACTGAGCTTCCCTTTTTTGATCTTGATAACTCATTAAGTATTCGCAGCAAGATATTGGCGCACTTGTGCAATGAGATCTTCTTTGGCGTGAGGCGAGATAAAACTGGCTTCGATGGCATTAATACTGAACTGCGCCAATTCGTTTTTGGTCACTGGGTGAGCATTGGCGACGGCGAGGAAGTTATCATTCATATAGCCGCCGAAGTAAGCCGGATCATCGGAATTGATGGTGACGCACAGCCCTTTTCTCAGCAACTCGACGATGTTGTGCTCTTGCATGGTCTCAAACACCTTGAGCTTGGTATTCGACAGCGGGCAGACGGTCAGTGGTGTACGTTTTGCTATTAGCTGTTCCATCAACTCTTCATCTTCTACACAGCGAACGCCATGATCAATTCGGGTAATGCCTAGCAAGCTCAGTGCGTCGCTAATATTTTGTGCTGGGCCTTCTTCTCCGGCGTGCGCGACAGTCAGAAAGCCTTGGTTGATCGCTTCTTGGAATACATGTTTAAACTTCTCTGGTGGATTGCCCTGTTCTGATGAATCTAACCCAACGGCAATGATCTTATCTTTATAAGGAAGGGCTTGTTTGAGTGTTTCAAAAGCGCTGTCTTCATCGAGATGACGCAGAAAGCACATGATCAGTTGGCTGCTGATACCAAGCTCTTGCTCCACTTGATTCAAAGCTCGAGTAATCCCGCCAACGATGACTTCAAAGTCAATGCCGCGTTCAGTGTGAGTCTGAGGGTCGAAGAAGATCTCAGTATGAACCACATTATCTTGCTGACACTTCAACAGATAAGCCCACGTCAGGTCGTAGAAATCTTGTTCATGAATCAGTACGTTTGCACCTTGGTAATAGATATCGAGAAAGGATTGAAGATTGTGGAACTGGTACGCGTCTCGAACTTGGTCTGGGGTCTCAAAGGGAATCGACAGGTTATTACGCTTGGCGAGTTGGAACATCAGCTCTGGCTCTAATGTGCCTTCTATATGTAAGTGCAGCTCAACTTTGGGTAAATTTTTGATGAAGCTATCCATAGCAACTCCTTAGCTATTTTAATTATGAGCGGAGTAGGTGAGACAGTAGAGTCTATAAACCTGAGCAAGCAGGTATCTCTTTCATTTATCTCTGTTTGAGCATAGTTCATTTCATTGTTATCGATAAAATAGGATAGAAGTTGATGGTGAACCGAGAGTTATGAACCGATTGAAATTAGGCGCAAACGATTTGCAGCATTGGAGTGTGATCCGCTGCAAATATTTGCAGCAATATTCATTGATTTGTGCTCTAATACCGCGCTTACCAAGGGATGGTGTTAAAAGATGCTCACTTAGATGGAGTTATCAAAGTTGACCGATCCCTTAATGATCTCCCTTAGGAAAAAATAGAACATGTCTAAGAACAAAAAATTTGATATCCGCCTTACAGAAAAACGCAACGGTTGGTGTGCAGAGATTACTCGTCAAGTAACGTCTCGCAGCACTACAGTATCTAAGCGTGAGTCTGGTTTCGAAACTGAAGCTCTAGCACAAGAGTGGGCAGAGAAAGAGCTAGCATCTTTCATCGCTAACCAAGCTGAACGTAACGAGCGTAAATCAGAGCAGCGTAAAGAGCGTGACGAACTACGTCACACTAAAGAGCTTAAAGCTGAGCAAGCACGTGAAGCGCGCGCTAAAGCTCGTGCAGAAGAGCAAGAAGACGCTGAGTAATTCAGTGCATGACTAATTTATAGATCCCTTAATTTTAAGATAAGGGATTTGTGAAAAAAAAGCCCCGATACAACTTTTTTCTTTATAGTTAAAAGTGTATTGGGGCTTTTTAGTTTGTGGAGTTCTGTTTTATTGTGTTTAAGAGCTCGGTTTGGCTTCTCGCTTTTAACGTCGAGCTCTTAAACTGTTAAGCATTGTCTGATCAGTTATTCAGTGCAGTTAGCCAATCGTCTTCTGCCACTTCTTCAATGTAGCTTTCTACTGATTGTCCTACTTCTTCATCGTCTTGCTTGAAGTAAGCGATGTGGAACACAGCATCACCTTCGTTGACCAAAGGCAGAGTTTGCTGACCAATCACGATACCGCCTTTGGTTGTGATCACTTGGCCTTCTTGGTGACCCAATGGAGAGCTGATGTAAGCAAGGGTTTGTCCTGCTTCAACCTGTTCGCCAAGTCTTACCATGTTACGCAAAATACCGTCTGATTCAGCGCGGATCCAGCTGGTGGATTTACTCAATACTGGCTCTGGTAACTTCTTACGGTTAGGGCGCAGCATGCCGATTTCTTTCATCACTTGATGCACGCCAAGGTAACCCGCACGAATCGCGAGGTGATCAAAACGCAGCGCTTCACCACCTTCGTAAGTTAATACAGGAATACCCAGTTTTTCCGCTTCGCTACGCAGTGAACCGTCGCGCAGTGGAGAATCAATAATCACGGGTGTTGCGAACGCTTTTGCGATGCGCAGTGTCTCAGGGTTCGATAGGTTTGCACGAATCTGTGGCAGATTGGTACGGTGAATCGCGCCCGTGTGTAGATCCAGAATGTAATCACAGTGCTTTGCCACGTTCTCAAAGAAGGTGTAAGCGATACGTGATGTTAACGATCCTTTCTCACTGCCAGGGAAGCAACGGTTTAGGTCACGACGGTCTGGTAGGTAACGAGATTTATGGATAAAGCCAAATACGTTAACGATAGGCACAACAATTAATGTCCCTTTCAGTTTCTTTGGATCAATCGCATTGGTCAGTTGTCGTGCAATCTCAACACCGTTTAGCTCATCGCCGTGGATAGCCGCATTTACCATCAGTGTTGGGCCTGCTTGGCGACCGTGAATAATTTCAATCGGGATCGAAAGTGGAGAATGCGTGTAAAGCTGAGCCGCTTGCAGTTCAATCTCCATTCGCTGTCCTGGCTGAACAGTATAACCAAGTAATTCGAATGGTTGATTAGGTTTTAGTCTTGCCATTTAGGTTGTTCTCAACATGGTGATAATTCGTTAACACGGAATGTAGCAATCGTTGATTTTTAGTACGAATCAATCGCTTTACGGTGACGACAAAAGTTTTTTATGAAGGGGCTTCTGAATTGGTTTCAGTTTTTTATCTGGCTAATTGAAGGGTGTTTAAAATTTTGAATTTTATGACAATACATTAACTTAGAGCTGATATTTGTCATTCAGTTCGTTGGTATTATCCACCGCCATTTTTTGGCGGCCAAATTCAAATATTGAGATCAAAATGAAAAAAACAATTTCAAAAGTTGTAGCACTAGCGGTGGTATCTGTTGCTTTATCTGGCTGTGTTGGTAGCAACGCAGTAACGGGTTACCTAATGAAGTTCAACATCAAGGCTGTTGATAACCGTTACGCTCGTGGTGGTTTGAACATTCTACTTGCACCTGCATACGGTCTAACAGTTGCTGCCGATTACATAGTATTCAACTCACTAGAGTTCTGGACTGGTAGCAACCCACTAACAGGTGCTCCGCACATCTTTGATACTAAGACTGATACTTACCTAGACATCAACCACCAACTTGATCCGTCTCTAACGGAAGCGCCAGTGGGTCCTATCACGAGTGCAGATGTGATCGAAAAAGGTCAAATGCAGCAGATTGATGAAAACACGATCCAAATGGACATTACTTACCAGTCTGGTGAGCGTGCGACGTTAATCGGTGTTCGTGATGGCGAGATGGTGACGTACTTCATCGATGGCGAAGTTGTGGCACAAACTTCAATTGATGAGCTAGAAAGCTACGCGGCTTCACGCGCTTAATTGTTTATTTAGTCACAAGTAGTAGCTACAAAGATTAGATACAAAAACAGGTACTCATTGAGTACCTGTTTTATTTTGTCTCAGATAAACGGTGTTTACTGTAAAACACCATTTACTGAACAAACATAGCTTATCGAATTAAGCTTTTTCTGGGATCGCTTCAAGCAATGCAACCATTTGGTTCCAGAATAGCTCAACGGTGTCGATCTTCACTTTCTCATCAGGAGAGTGCGGAAACTTGATGGTTGGGCCGAAAGAAACCATATCCATGTTCGGGTAAGGTTCTTTGAATAGACCACACTCAAGACCAGCATGGATAACCATGATGTTTGGCTTGTGACCGTAGATACCTTCGTACATGTCACGGAAGATATGCATGATTTCTGAATCTGCGTCTGGTTTCCAACCTGGGTAAGCACCAGAGAACGCGATGTTAGCGCCTGCTAGTTCAGCAACAGAGTGAAGCATGCTTTCTACTTGGCTACGACCTGAATCGATAAGAGAGCGGATCAGGCAAAGTACTGTGATTGAGTTCTCTTCTGTTGTGATAACACCTACGTTTAGAGACGTTTCCACAACACCTTCAATCTCGTCACTCATACGAATCACGCCGTTTGGACATGCGTTAAGTGCCGCGATAAAGCGAGCTTGGTCTGCTGACGCAAGTGCGCCCATTTCTACAGAAGCTTCTTCATTGAAAGTCACGATGCTGTCTTCTACTTTACCTAGCTCTGTTGAAAGCAGCTCAGTGTAGTAGTTGTATAGTGAAGCCAGTTTTTCTTGGTTTGCCGCAGGAACAGCAACCGTTACGAAACCTTCACGAGGGATCGCGTTACGAAGGCTACCACCTTTGAATTCGACGATGCGAAGGTCTAGCTCTTTTGCGTGACCCGCTAGGAAGCGAGCAAGCAGTTTGTTTGCGTTTGCACGACCTGTGTGGATGTCACAACCAGAGTGACCGCCTTTTAGGCCTTTTAGCGTTAGCTTACGTGTTACGAAGTCAGCTGGAATCGCATTACGAGCAATTTCAAATGTCATTGCGCCGTCGATACCGCCAGCACAACCCATGTACACTTCGCCTTCTTGCTCTGAATCGGTGTTAAGAAGGATATCGCCTTCTAACCAACCCGCTTCAAGACCGAAAGCACCAGTCATGCCTGCTTCTTCATCTACTGTTAGTAGAACTTCGATAGGGCCGTGCTGGATTTCGTTTGAAGCAAGAACCGCTAGGCAAGAAGCCATGCCCATGCCGTTATCAGCGCCAAGCGTTGTGCCTTTAGCTGTAACCCACTCACCATCAATGTATGGTTGAATTGGATCTTTAGCAAAGTCATGAACTGTGTCTTCGTTCTTTTGTGGAACCATATCGATGTGAGCTTGTAGCACTACACCTTTTTTGTTTTCCATACCCGCCGTTGCTGGCTTTTTGATGAATACGTTACCCGTTGGGTCACGACGTACATCTAGGCCTTGCTCTGTTGCCCAAGCAATAATGTATTGAGCAAGCTCTTCTTCATGCTTAGAAGGGTGTGGGATTGAGCAAATCTTATCGAAGAACTGCCAGATAGGGGCAGGGGATAATTTACTGATCTCAGAATGGAATTCAGACACGGATGACTCCTTTTTTATTTAATAACCATATATTTAGGTTTTGCATGGGGGAAAACCTAGAACAAAAATCTAAAATATGGGTCTGTTTTGATGGCAACAGCATACCACTTGAGCGTTTTGACGAGTAGCGGTTCTAAACCTCAAATAGCTCAAATTTTGAAAGCGATCTTGTCCATCTGATCACAGCTAAGCGCCTTGATGCTTATAAATGGAGCAGGCAAACGTTTGTTTAATTCTATTTTGTAATTTTATTACAAAATAAGTTTGCAAAATAACCGCAAATGGCCAAAAATGTGACGTATAGCAAAAAATACTTGTAATCTTTTTTCTTTAGGGTATATTAATAACCAACTTCTGAGATGAAGAGTAAATGCTCAAAGGATGAGTCCGTTTTATCGCCTCCAAGGAACCGAGAAATCAAATTCGTTTTTTATTGATTTATTAAGGTGATAGTTATGAAAGGTTTACCATCTGCAATGTTCTGGATTAACAGCTCTGTTTACACTAGCAACTTTGCATACCCTACAAGCTTTGGTTACTAATACCGTAAGCATGTAACTCGAACAGTTTTGTTCACCCCTATATATTGGAATTCTTTTACAGCCCTTTTGGTTGACAGATTCTACCGCCACTCAGTTTTGAGTGGCGTTTTTTTTGCCTGCTACTTTTCCAAACCGCTTTCGCTTGTCACTTTCCTTGCTGTTCTGCGTGGTTGTTTTTTAAACGCCGAAATATCAATTTGCGCCTTATTACTGATCCTGTTGAAAAATACATAACTATTGTGAGTTTGAATTCAGAATTTACTGGCTAGATTATCAATGAAAATAACCGATGGTAGAAAAAACAACCAACTAGTTTTAGTGAGTCTATTGTTGTTAATTGTTTGTTTTTAATGGTTATTTATCGATGATATCTTCATTTTTAATCGCTTTGTTTCATACGGCATTCTGATAAATATCGATTAGAGCCTTAATTCTATCTGGAATTTGTTATTTGATAACTTTATAATCCACAGCCAATCGATTACGCAACCGTTTACTTTTTACCCTTATAGGATTCGATAATGTTCGAAAAGCTATTCAAACTCAGTGAAAATGGCACCAATGTGCGCACTGAAATCATCGCAGGTCTAACAACCTTCCTAACAATGGCTTACATCATTTTTGTAAACCCAATGATTCTAGCTGATGCTGGTATGGACCATGGCGCTGTATTTGTAGCAACCTGTTTAGCGGCTGCTATTGGCTGTTTCATCATGGGCTTTGTTGCTAACTACCCAATTGCTCAAGCTCCAGGCATGGGTTTGAACGCATTCTTTACCTACGCTGTTGTAATGGGTATGGGTTATACGTGGCAAGTTGCTCTGGCAGCGGTTTTCGTATCAGGCGTAATCTTCATCTTCTTAAGCATCTTTAAGATCCGTGAATGGATTATCAACTCGATCCCTATGTCTCTGCGTGTTGGTATCTCTGCAGGTATCGGTCTTTTCCTAGCGTTTATTGCGCTTAGCAATGCAGGCATCGTTGTTTCTAACCCAGCAACTAAAGTCTCACTGGGCGACATTACCGCGATTGCTCCTATCCTAGGCTCACTTGGTTTCTTCCTAACGATTGCTCTTGTTCACCGTGGCGTGAAAGGGGCAGTAATGATTGCGATTCTAGCTATCACAGCTCTTGGCATTGTTATTGGTGACGTTCAATACGGCGGCATCATGTCTACACCACCAAGCCTTGCTCCTACATTCATGCAGCTTGATTTCTCTGCTGTATTTGAAATCGGTATGATTTCAGTGGTATTCGCGTTCTTGTTCGTCGATTTGTTCGATACAGCGGGTACTCTGGTTGGTGTTGCAACGAAAGCAAACCTAATCAAAGAAGACGGCAAACTACCTCGCTTGAACAAAGCACTGCTTGCTGACTCTACAGCAACATCTATTGGTGCACTGCTAGGTACATCAAATACTACTTCTTATGTTGAGAGTGTTGCGGGTGTTGCTGAAGGCGGCCGTACCGGTCTAACGGCTGTTGTTGTTGGTATCTTATTCCTACTGGCTCTTTTCTTCTCGCCACTTGCAGGTATGATTCCGGCTTACGCAACATCAGGTGCACTTTTCTATGTAGCAATTCTGATGATGTCTGGCCTAGTTGGCATTGATTGGCGTGATCTTACGGAAGCAGCACCAGTCGTGGTAACATGTCTGCTTATGCCGCTGACGTACTCTATCGCTGAGGGTATCTCACTAGGTTTCATCGCTTACGCTGCAATTAAGCTGCTAAGTGGTAAAGGTCGCGACGTTTCACCTGCTGTGTGGGTAATGTCGGCTATCTTTATTCTTAAATACATTTTCGCTTAATCGTCTAGATTTCTGCTTAATCGCTGAAGAGGCTATGTTTGAAATAGCCTCTAATAACATGACAAAATTATTAGGTTTTATACTATGAGCAACAAATTCGTTATCACTTGGGACAACATGCAGACTTACTGCCGTCAACTTGCTGAAAAGCAAATGCCAGCAGAGCAGTGGAAAGGCATCTGGGCAGTAAGCCGTGGTGGTTTGGTTCCTGGTGCAATCTTGGCTCGTGAGCTAGGTATTCGTCACGTAGATACGATTTGTATTTCTAGCTACGACCACGATCACCAACGTGATATGACAGTAGTTAAAGCACCTGAAGGTGACGGCGAAGGCTTCCTAATCGTTGAAGACTTGGTTGATAGTGGTGACACTGCACGTAAGCTTCGCGAAATGTACCCTAAAGCGAAACTGATCGCTGTATGTGCAAAACCATCTGGCGCTGATTTGCTAGACGAGTACATTGTTGATATCGCTCAAGACACATGGATTGAGCAACCTTGGGATACTAGCCTAAGCTACGTAGAGCCAGTAAATCGCAAGTCAAAATAAGCGTAAACTTAGTTTTTTGAGAAATGACCCTTTATAGGGTCATTTTTTTTTATATTATTAGTGACAACCATTTCTTATTAAGTATCCCAATGTCTGAACCAGAAGAAACGAGCTCGAACCTTTCGGAAACTTTGTTTGTAAAGCACAAGCAAGCGAAAGAGACCTCAATGTTGACACAATACATGCCAAGCTCTGAAGCGCTATTGGATGAGAAACGTGAACAGCAAAACTCATCATGGTATCGAAACCTAAGACGTCTTCAGTGGGTATGGCAAGGCGTTAATCCAATAGAGCAGGAAGCGGTATTGGCTCGCATCGCGTCATCAGATAACTCTCGTACAACCGATGAGTGGCTTGATACGGTCATGGGTTACCGAAGTGGTAACTGGGCATACGAATGGACCAAGCTGGGTATGCAGCATCAAAATCGTTCTAATGAGAAGAATGGTGAAGAGATGGCTGAAGAGCTATTTTCCGCATCGTTGTGCTTCAGTATTGCGGGTTACCCACACCTCAAGAACGACAACTTGGCAGCTCAGGCTCAAGTGTTGGCCAACGCAGCGTATTCTGAAGCGATCAAGCACACTAAGTTGATCGTCAAGCAGATTGATATTCCATACCAAAACAAGAAGATCAAAGCGAACTTGCATCTAACCAAGACAGATAAACCACAACCGGTTGTGATTGTCAGCGCGGGTCTAGATAGCTTGCAAACCGATATGTGGCGCCTGTTTAGGGATTATTTAGCACCTAAGAACATTGCTATGTTAACGGTAGACATGCCATCAATAGGGCACAGTGCACATTGGCCGTTAACAGAAGACTCATCTTGTCTTCACCAAGCAGTGCTGAATGAATTGCCTAACATCCCATGGGTCGATCACCACAAAGTCGGCTTGTTTGGTTTCCGCTTCGGTGGCAATGCGATGGTGAGATTATCTTTCCTCGAGCAACATAAGATTAAAGCGTGTATTTCTTTAGGCGCGCCAATTCACGATATCTTTGTTCATGCAGACAAACTTAAGCAGATGCCTAAAATGCATCTAGATGTGTTGGCTTCGCGCCTTGGTAAAGGGGCGGTCGATATCAATAGCCTTTCTGGGCAGTTGATGGCGTGGTCACTCAAGGTACAAGGTTTGCTGTCAAACAGTAAAACCAGTGTTCCTATCTTGGCATTGGCTCTGGAAGGCGACCCGGTTTCACCGCCAATGGATAATCAACTGGTTGCTATTTACAGTGATTACGGAAAAGCGAAGAAAATCAAAGCTAAGTCAATTACACAAGGTTATGAGCAATCCCTCGAATTGGCGATAAAGTGGCTTGAGGATGAATTATTTAGATGACATTTCTCCTAAATTAGTTAAGCATGAAAAATGTACAAACTAAGTACCTGATACTCAGAGGTCATTTATAAAATCCAAATGCGTAGTTTCTACGTATAACAGTCTGAGTAACGTCATTCTTAACATTGAAAATGGAGATTCAATATGTCAGAAGTGACACAACAACCTACGCATTACCGCTTGTTGAATGTTTTAAAGGCGATCGGGCCTTACTTAAGGGAACCGCAATCAGAAGAAGGCCACTATATCTTTGATTGCTTGTCTGTATGTGTGAACGATAAAAAATCACCAGAAGAACGCGAGTTCTGGGGCTGGTGGCTGGAATTGGATAAGTCGGAAGAGGGATATTCGGCGAAGTACAATATCGGCAAGTACAACATCGATGGTAACTGGGATTCTTTGCCGTTACCTAAAAAGGCGGTCGCTGAGGTCTTTCGAACTCAAGAAGCCTTCCACAAGAAACTGGTTGATGAACTTCAAAGTAAGTTTGAAATCAGTATCCAATTAGACGAAGAGTCTGTCGAATTCGTCTAATTTTAAAGGTTACTCTTCTATATAAAGCAAAAAGGTGCGATTTCGCACCTTTTCTGCTTGTGAATTCCCCTTTTGATTGCTAAAACATCACCTCTTATTTGTTTTATCCATAAAAGACTTCATGACAACAAATCATCAAAGCGGGACAACAACACAGCGTAAAACTGTCGTTGTTAAACTGGGTACCAGTGTCTTAACTGGTGGAACATTGGCATTAGACCGCGCTCATATGGTTGAGCTGGTTCGTCAATGTGCTGAATTAAAAAAACAAGGCCACTCTGTGGTTATGGTTTCGTCTGGTGCAATTGCAGCAGGACGTGAGCACCTTGGTTACCCCGCACTTCCCAACTCAATGGCGAGCAAACAGTTGCTTGCGGCAGTTGGGCAAAGTCAGTTGATTCAAGTTTGGGAGTCTTTGTTTGCTATCTATGGCCTTAAGATTGGCCAGATGCTACTGACTCGTGCTGATCTCGATGATCGCGAGCGTTTTCTTAATGCACGTGACACGATCAACGCACTGGTTGAGCACGATATTATTCCGGTAGTAAACGAAAACGACGCAGTAGCAACCAACGAAATTAAAGTGGGCGACAATGATAACTTGTCGGCCTTAGTGGGTATTTTGTGCGGTGCTGATAAGCTTTTGCTACTAACAGACCAAAAAGGCCTGTTTACGGCTGACCCTCGTAAAGATCCAAATGCTGAGCTCATCAAAGAAGTGAAAACCATTGATGACACGCTGCGTAAGATCGCAGGTGGCAGCGGTACTACGTTGGGTACTGGCGGCATGGCGACAAAACTGCAGGCGGCTGACATTGCTCGTCGCGCAGGCATCGAAGTGATTATTGCTGCGGGCAGTGCTGAAAATGTGGTGTTTGATTCACTGAGTGATAACCCACAAGGCACACGTTTCTTGCCTTTAGCGGAAGCGCTTGAAAACCGTAAACGCTGGATTTTAGCGGGCCCTGCTTCAGCAGGTGACATCGTGGTTGACGACGGCGCAGTAAACGCAGTCAACACCAAAGGCAGCAGCTTGTTGGCGAAAGGGGTTGTTCGAGTTAAAGGCGAATTCTCTCGTGGTGAAGTTACCCAAGTCACAGACAGCAAAGGCAAAGTAATTGCGCGTGGTATCGCCAGTTATTCAAGCCAAGACCTAGCAAAAATTGCAGGCAAGCACAGTAAAGATATTGGCGACATCCTTGGATACGATTATGGGTCAGAAGTCATTCACCGTGACGACCTAGTTGTAATCCAAGAGTAGCTCGTGATGATAGGGTGAATCACCTTTTTGCATCCAAAGACAGACAGAATTTAGGGAGAGTTAAACGTGGATTTAACTAACATGGGTATCGCAGCAAAAGACGCTGCTTTCCACCTAGCGACCGCATCTACGGCGCAAAAGAATAATGCATTGGCGATTATCGCTGATGAGCTAGAAGCAAACGCAACAACGATTTTAGAAGCGAACGCGAAAGACATCGAACTGGGTCGTGAAGCGGGTTTAACTGACGCACTGCTCGATCGTCTACTTCTTAACGAAGAGCGCTTAACCGGTATCGCTAACGATGTTCGTAACGTGATTAGCCTGAATGACCCAGTTGGCAGCGAAATTGACAGCAAAGTACTAGAAAACGGTATGTCACTGTCTCGCCGCCGCGTGCCACTTGGTGTGGTGGGTGTTATCTATGAAGCGCGTCCGAACGTAACCATCGATATTGCAGCTCTGTGTCTGAAGACAGGTAACGCAAGCATTCTACGTGGTGGTAAAGAGACGTTTTTCTCGAACATGGAACTGGTTAAGGTTATCCAGTCTGCATTAGAGAAAGCGGAGCTTCCAGCCGCTTCTGTTCAGTACATCGAGAAGCCTGATCGTGAACTCGTTTCTCAACTGCTTAAACTGGACGACTACGTGGATATGATCATTCCTCGTGGCGGCGCTGGTCTGCACAAGATGTGTAAAGAGAACAGCACCATCCCAGTAATCATCGGCGGCTTTGGTATCAGCCATATCTTCGTTGATGAAAGCGCTGATCTTGAGAAATCTGTCGATGTGGTCGAAAACTCAAAAGTTCAACGTCCATCGGCGTGTAACTCGTTAGATACACTGCTAGTGCATGAAGCGGTTGCTGAAGCTTTCCTAACTAAGCTGAAACAGCGTTTAGCCGGCAAGGTAACCTTAGTTGCTGATACCAGTGCAAAATCGCTGCTAGCGGGTTTTGAAGACCAACGTGATGCGGTTGAAGGCGACTTTGACACTGAATGGCTAAGCTACACGCTCGGCGTGAAAGTGGTAGCGGATGTGGCAGAAGCGATTGACCACATGCGTGTACACAACGCGAGTCATTCAGATGCGATCATGACCAATAGCTTAGAGAGCTCAGAGCGTTTCATTAACTCTGTTGGTTCTGCAGCGGTTTATGTGAATGCATCAACACGTTTCACTGATGGCGCACAGTTTGGTTTAGGTGCTGAAGTTGCCGTGTCTACTCAGAAATTGCATGCTCGCGGCCCAATGGGCTTAGAAGAGCTGACAAGCTACAAATGGGTAGGTAAAGCGAACTATTTAGTCCGCGGTTAACGCTGGTCGTTAATTTTACTCCTCAGCTCATTTTTGAAATGGCGGTCGAGTAGCAATAATCAATGAATCACCACACAAAAGGGCCTTAATTGGCCCTTTTTCTTTCCTAACGTTTGGCAATTCCGTTACACTGATATTCAATTATTTGGAGGTGATATGCATTGTCCTTTTTGTTCAGAGAACGACACTAAAGTAATCGATTCAAGACTGGTAGCCGATGGCCATCAGGTTCGTCGTCGCCGTCAATGCCTTGCATGTAGTGAACGTTTTACTACGTTCGAATCGGCAGAACTTGTGATGCCTAAAGTCATAAAGTCGAATGGAAACCGCGAACCATTTAATGAAGATAAAATGGTGGGTGGTGTACAGCGCGCCCTAGAAAAACGCCCAGTGAGTGCTGACGCGATTGAACTTGCGATCAGTACGATTAAGTCACAACTCCGTGCAACTGGTGAGCGTGAAGTACCAAGCGAGATGATTGGTAATCTTGTGATGGGCCAATTGAAAGAATTGGATAAAGTGGCGTACATTCGTTTTGCCTCTGTTTACCGCAGCTTTGAAGACATCCGAGAGTTTGGCGAAGAAATCGCTAAATTAGAGGATTAACTCCTCAATCATGTCAAACTTTACTCCCCTAGATTTTCAAATGATGTCGCGTGCTATTCAGTTAGCAAAACGCGGCATTTACACTACTGCGCCAAACCCTAATGTGGGTTGTGTCATTGTACAAACCGACGGTCAGATCGTTGGTGAAGGTTTTCATGCCAAAGCTGGCGAACCTCATGCTGAAGTACATGCCATGCGAATGGCAGGCGACAAAGCAAAAGGTGCGACGGCTTATGTCACGCTAGAGCCTTGTTCTCATTACGGTCGAACGCCGCCTTGTGCTGAAGGTTTGATTAAGGCTCAAGTAGCCAAAGTGATTTGTGCCATGCAGGACCCAAACCCAAAAGTCGCAGGTCGTGGTATCAAAATGCTACGCGATGCGGGTATTGAGGTTGAAATCGGTTTGCTAGAGCAAGACGCTCTCGACTTGAACCCTGCATTTATCAAGCGTATGCAAACTGGCATGCCATTCGTTCAGTTAAAGATGGCCGCTAGCCTTGATGGGCAAACGGCATTGGAAAATGGCCAAAGCCAGTGGATCACATCGCCAGAAGCACGTCGTGATGTTCAGAACTACCGAGCAAAATCAGGCGCTGTGTTGTCAACTAGCCAGACGGTGATTGAAGACAACGCGTCGTTGAATGTTCGTTGGGCAGAGTTGCCAAGCAGTATCAAAGGTCATTACGCTGAAGACGAGCTGCGTCAGCCGATTCGCGTGATTCTTGATCGTCAAAACCAACTGCGTCCTGAACTCAAGTTATTCCAGACTCCAACATCGGTGTTGAGAGTTGCCGAAGCATCTGCTGATATTGAAGTCGCAACCACAGATGCAGGTCAGCTCGATTTGCACGATCTGATGCGTCAATTACCTGCCAATCATATCGACCATATTTGGGTCGAAGCGGGCGCAACATTGGCAAAAAGCTTGATTGAAGAGCAGCTGGTGGATGAGCTAATCCTTTATTTAGCACCTAAACTTATGGGCAGTGACGGACGAGGTTTGATGGGTGCATTAGGGCTCACTTCAATGTCTGACGTTATTGACCTAGAAATTAAAGATGTTCGACAGGTTGGTGTGGATATTCGCATCGTTGCGAAACCCGTATTTCGAAACAGATAGTAACGAAACCACAGTGGAAATAGTTACTCCAACTACATACGTGTCGTTGACAACAAAAAGAGTTTTAAAATGTTTACAGGAATTGTAGAAGCCGTAGGTACATTGAGTGCAATCACTCCCCGCGGAGAAGACATCACCGTAACGGTTAATGTTGGTAAGCTTGATATGGCTGACGTTAAGTTAGGCGACAGTATCGCTACCAATGGTGTGTGTTTGACAGTTGTTGAATATAACGACCACAGCTACAGTGCAGATCTTTCGCTTGAGACCCTGAAAAAAACGGGTTTTGTCGATTACCAAGCGGGCGATAAAGTTAACCTTGAGAAAGCAATGTTACCAACCACGCGTTTCGGTGGACATATAGTGTCTGGTCACGTTGATGGCGTGGGTGAGATTGTTGAACGTAACCAAGTTGGCCGTGCGATTGAATTCTGGGTAGAAATGCCAGCAGAAATCTCAAAATACGTGGCTCAAAAAGGCTCAGTAACAGTTGATGGCATTAGCCTGACTGTGAACGATTTACGTAAGAACGCATTCAAGCTGACTATCGTTCCTCATACTTCTTCAGAAACCACCATCGACCAATTCAATGTCGGTCGTAAAGTGAATATAGAAGTTGATGTATTAGCACGTTACATGGAGCGTTTACTGCAAGGCCAGCAACAAGAATCTGAGCCTGAATCTCGATTAACGATGGAATTCTTACAGCAGAATGGTTTTGCCTAACCGTTGATACAAAGTGCGTTAAGCGAGACTTTGTAAAGCGAAGCAATATCATCAGGTTTAAATAGTGTCGGTTCTAGGAAGCAGAACCATTTCAAAGGATATAGAACAATGCCAATTAGTACTCCTCAAGAAATTATTGAAGACATTCGCCTAGGAAAAATGGTTATCCTGATGGATGATGAAGATCGCGAAAATGAAGGCGATCTGATCATGGCAGCAGAACATGTGACGCCAGAAGCGATTAACTTCATGGCGATGTACGGCCGTGGTTTAATTTGTCTGACGCTAACCAAAGAGCGTTCAAACCGCATGGGTCTAGCGCCTATGGTTCAAGATAACAACGCACAGTACACCACTAACTTTACTGTTTCGATTGAAGCGGCAGAGGGCGTAACAACGGGTATCTCTGCATCAGACCGTGCGGTGACGGTTCAAGCTGCAGTGGCGAAAGATGCAAAAGCGGCAGACCTTGTCCAGCCCGGTCACATCTTCCCGCTGACCGCGCAAGATGGCGGTGTTCTCACTCGTGCTGGTCATACTGAAGCGGGCTGTGATTTAGCACGCTTAGCTGGCTGTGAGCCAGCATCGGTTATCGTTGAGATCCTAAACGACGACGGTACTATGGCTCGTCGCCCAGATCTTGAAGTGTTCGCAGAAAAGCATGACATCAAGCTAGGCACGATTGCTGACTTGATTGAATACCGCAACAACACAGAAACAACGATTGAGCGTGTAGCACAATGCCATTTACCAACTGAATTCGGTGATTTCGAGCTGGTGACTTACCGCGATACAATTGATAACCAGATCCACTACGCGATGCAAAAAGGCGACCTATCTGAAGGTGCTCCTTTGGTACGTGTTCACCTGCATGACACGTTCACCGATCTGCTTCATTCAGACCGTGGTACTGAACGCAGCTGGTCGCTAGATAAAGCGATGAAGCGTATTGGCGACGAAGGCGGTGTGTTGGTTATTCTTGGCAACGAAGAGTCGTCTGATTCTTTGATTCACAAAGTGAAGACATTCGAAGCGCAAGACAAGAACGAGCAGCCAACTATGGCGAAGAAGCAGGGTACCTCGCGTCGTGTTGGTGTCGGTTCTCAGATTCTTCAAGATCTAGGTGTGCACGATATGCGTCTGCTTTCTTCAAGCACTAAGCGTTACCACGCATTGGGTGGTTTTGGCCTTAACGTTGTTGAGTACGTTTGCGAATAAACCATGCGTTAGCAAGCAGACGTTTCTCCGTTTGTAGCAACATAATTTACCGATGATTTCAGTGGCTCTTTTGGTGATAAATCTTGCCAAAAGAGCAAAGTAGCCAAGTCCGACTCAAAACGTGTTCAACACACAAACTTGGTTACTCGCTGTTCCTATATGCTTGGGATCAGCGCTGCATTATCATCTTTACATTGCCGGTGTCTGTTCTTCTAAATTACCATTAGATATTGCTCACAGTTTTGTGCTAGAATCCGGCGATTCTCACTTGATGAAAATAGTTAAAGGAAGGCTTATGAAAGTGATCGAGGGTGGCTTCCCAGCGCCAAATGCAAAAATTGCTATCGTTATTGCTCGTTTCAACAGTTTTATTAACGAAAGTTTACTTTCTGGTGCAATCGATACTTTAAAGCGTCATGGACAAGTAAGCGAAGACAACATCACTGTTGTTCGTTGCCCTGGTGCAGTAGAACTTCCACTTGTAGCGCAGCGCGTTGCAAAAACAGGTAAGTTCGATGCGATTGTATCTCTTGGTACAGTAATTCGTGGCGGTACACCTCACTTTGACTATGTTTGTAGTGAATGTAATAAAGGTTTGGCACAAGTGTCTCTGGAATATTCTCTTCCAGTAGCGTTTGGTGTTCTTACTGTTGATACGATCGATCAAGCTATTGAACGCGCAGGAACCAAGGCTGGTAATAAGGGTGCAGAAGCAGCACTTAGCGCACTTGAGATGATCAACGTTCTTTCTGAAATCGATTCCTAATGGGGGCCAGTGTGAAACCAGCCGCACGTCGTAACGCACGTCAATTTGCTCTACAAGCAATTTATTCTTGGCAAATTACTAAAGAAAATATTGCTACCGTTGAAGAACAGTTCTTATCTGGTGGTAAGTATGATGAAGAAGAGCATCATGCTGCAGAGCCTGCTCTTGCTATGCCAGAAACAGACGTTGCATACTTCCGCGACCTACTAACTGGTGTTGCTCTTAGCCACATGGAACTTGATAGCAAGCTTCGTCCATTCGTATCTCGCCCTATGCAAGATCTGGATCTGATGGAACTAGCGCTTCTACGTTTAGCTATGTACGAGATGACTCGTCGCGAAGATGTACCATACAAAGTGGTTATCAACGAAGCTATCGAGCTTGCAAAAGTATTTGCAGCAGAAGACAGCCATAAGTTTGTTAACGGTGTGCTTG
Organism: Vibrio sp. 10N.261.55.A10; assembly: GCF_041470825.1. Taxonomy (NCBI): domain Bacteria; kingdom Pseudomonadati; phylum Pseudomonadota; class Gammaproteobacteria; order Vibrionales; family Vibrionaceae; genus Vibrio; species Vibrio sp. 10N.261.55.A10. Next base: position 92,482 of record NZ_JBFRNC010000054.1, read on the forward strand.
ATAAAGCTGCACCGCACGTTCGTAAGAAATAAGACGTTCGTATATTGAATCTAAAGGTCAGCTTTTATGCTGGCCTTTTTTGTAACTAAATTTCTGTAATATCCATGATTACGGCGATTTTTATGAGACTAAAGATAGGGCATGTGATGTCTGGCGAATTTAACCTGATTGAAAAATATTTTGTAAATCGACAACCACAACGTAAAGACGTTCTTCTAGCTGCTGGCGATGATTGTGCTTTGGTCAAAGCGCCGGGCAATGTTGAGATAGCGATCAGCACGGACACCTTAGTGGCTGGTACCCATTTCTTAGCTGAGGCGAATCCGGCTTGGGTGGCACACAAAGCGTTGGCTTCCAATATCAGTGACCTTGCTGCAATGGGCGCGACGCCTGCTTGGGTGTCTTTTGCTTTAACCATGCCTGAAATCGATGAAGCATGGCTTGCTCCCTTCTGTGACTCCTTTTTTAAACTCGCAGACTACTTTGGTATTCAGTTAATTGGTGGCGACACAACCAAAGGTCCACTAAGCCTGACACTGACGGTACAGGGCTTTGTTCCTGAAGGACGAGCGCTGCGCAGAGATGGCGCGAAAGTGGGCGACTGGATTTACGTAACAGGTAATCTAGGTGACAGCAAAGCTGGCTTAGAAGTGTTACTTAACCCTGAGCAGAACAGAGCGAAGCCCTATGCTGCTGAGCTTGAAGAGAGACATTATGTGAGCGCCCCACGAGTGTTAGCGGGTCAGGCTCTAGTGAACCTTGCTTCATCTGCGATTGATATCTCTGATGGCGTTATTGCTGATTTAAAACATATCCTTAAGCGTTCTCAAGTTGGCGCGAGTATTGATGTAAGCACGCTGCCTATCTCTCCAGAGTTACGTCAGTTCGCTCCTGATATCACTTCAGCTCAGCAGTATGCGCTAACGAGTGGTGAAGAGTACGAACTGTGCTTTACTGTACCAGAAGAGAATAAAGGGTCGCTGGAAAGTGCTTTGTCACACACTGGTACAAAAGTCACCTGCATTGGCCAGATAAGACCTGTAGAATATTTTGAATTACACAATAATGGTGAACCACTAAGCTGGAACTTAACTGGTTACGATCACTTTAAGGTTAATTGATGACAAACCCACTTTCTCTTATTTCTCTTAAAAATCCTTGGCATTTCTTAGCAACGGGTTTTGGCAGTGGCTTATCGCCTATTATTCCCGGCACAATGGGCACGCTTGCGTCAATTCCGTTGTACCTATTGTTGGTTCAGCTACCGTTTCCTGCTTACGTTGCCGTGGTGGTGGTAAGCTGCATTATTGGTATTAAGATCTGCCAAGTAACGTCTGATGATATGGGCGTGCATGACCACGGTTCTATCGTTTGGGATGAGTTTGCGGGCTTTTGGATCACCATGAGCTTAGTGCCTATGCTGAATATCCCTGCCGATGACTGGAAATGGCTTCTGACTGGTTTTGTGCTTTTCCGCTTCTTTGACATGGTAAAACCTTGGCCGATTGGTTGGCTAGATGCGCGAATTCACGGCGGCTTGGGTATCATGATTGACGATATTGTAGCGGGTATTATGGCGGCTATTTCGTTGTATGCCGTGGCACATTTCGCAGGTTGGTTAGTGTGAGTTAACTGAAGGGCTAAGGTTTAGTTGGCGATACACCAAACTAATTAGCAGATACTAAAAAGGTTGACCCTAGGGCCAACCTTTTTTGTTTGCGGAGCTTACGAGCTTACGTATTAAAGCTACTTGGCAAGATAGTCAGTGATAGACTTCTCAATCCCTTTCGCATCTAAGCCAAGCTCTTCATGCAGCTCACCTTGAGTACCTTGAGCAATAAACTTGTCTGGTAGGCCAAGGTTCAATACTGGCATCAGTAGTTTTTCTTGCATCAAGAATTCAATCACACCCGCACCCGCACCACCTGCAATCGCGTTTTCTTCGATAGTCACTAGTACATTGTGGTCAGCAGCAAGTTGTTTGATCAGAGCTTCGTCGAGGGGCTTAACAAAGCGCATATCTGCCACTGTAGCATCGATAGCATCAGCCGTTTGAAGTGCACTCTCAAGGAAAGTACCGAAGCTTAGGATAGCGACCTTCGAGCCATCTTTTGCTTTTTCGCTTTCGCGAACGATACGACCTTTACCAATCTCAAGAGCGGTAAACTCACTTTGAATCTCAGTACCCATGCCATTACCGCGAGGGTAACGAACGGCACTTGGCCCCGTGTGCTGGTGACCGGTGTAAAGCATTTGGCGACATTCGTTCTCGTCGCTTGGTGCCATGATCACCATGTTTGGAATACAGCGCATGAAACTTAAGTCGAACGCACCTTGGTGTGTTTGACCATCGGCACCGACGAGACCTGCACGGTCAATAGCGAACATAACCGGTAGATCCATGATTGCCACATCGTGGATCAGTTGATCGTAGCCACGTTGTAGGAAAGTCGAGTAGATAGCCACAATTGGCTTATCACCGGCAATCGCCATACCGGTTGCTAGCGTCACAGCGTGTTGCTCAGCAATTGCTACATCAAAGTACTGTTCTGGATACTCTTTCGAGAAACGCACCATACCAGAACCTTCACGCATTGCAGGCGTGATCGCCATTAGCTTAGGATCTTGAGCGGCCATATCACACAGGAAGTCGCCAAAAATCTTAGAGAAAGTTGGTTTAGAGCTGGTGCTCTTAGGCAGACTTGAATGTGCAGGATCGAATTTAGGTACGCCATGGTAGCCAATTGGATCTTTCTCAGCTGGCTCGTAGCCTTTACCTTTCTTCGTCATGATATGCAGGAACTGAGGACCTTTTAGATCTCTCATGTTCTTCAGCGTTTTAATCAGCTCATTGACATCGTGACCATCAATTGGACCAATGTAGTTAAAGCCTAACTCTTCAAACATGGTGCCAGGGACAACCATGCCTTTTAAATGTTCTTCTGTACGACGAACGAGCTCTTTAATTGGCGGAACGCCTGATAGCACTTTCTTGCCACCCTCACGAATTGACGTGTAAAGACTGCCAGAAAGAACTTGAGCGAGGTGGTTGTTTAGAGCACCGACGTTTTCAGAGATCGACATCTCGTTATCGTTAAGGATAACCAGCATGTCATTGTGAATATCGCCCGCGTGGTTCATGGCTTCGAAGGCCATACCTGCGGTAATCGCGCCATCACCAATCACACTCACGACTTTACGGTTCTTACCTTCTTTCTTCGCACTGATCGCCATACCAAGTCCGGCGCTGATCGATGTTGAAGAGTGACCAACAGATAGAGTGTCGTATTCGCTCTCTTGACGCCATGGGAATGGGTGCAGTCCATCTTTTTGACGGATAGTCGATAAGCGGTCACGACGGCCAGTAAGAATCTTATGTGGGTATGCTTGGTGGCCAACATCCCAAACCAATTGGTCAAAAGGCGTGTTGTACACATAGTGCAGAGCAACGGTTAGCTCTACTGTACCTAAGCCTGACGCTAAGTGACCACTTGACTGGCTCACCGAGTTAAGAAGATAGGTACGTAATTCATCACAAAGCTGTGTAAGCGTCTCTTTTGGAAGTAGACGCAAATCCTCTGGCTTATCAGCCAAAGCAAGAGTTGGGTACTTTGATATATCAAGAGTCATAGGTAATGCGCGCTTATTGTCTTAGTTCTTGCGCTCGATGACGTATCGGGCGAACTCTTCGAGTGACTGGGTATTGTATGGGATTGCAGCCAAAGCTTGAAGCGCTTCCTGTAGCAGAGTTTGCGCTTTTTCTTGAGCGCCCTCTAAACCTAGCAAAGAAGGGTAGGTGCTTTTGTTTAATTCTTGGTCAGAACCCTGTGGCTTACCCAAAGTTTCAGTATCGCTAGTGATATCTAAAATATCATCTTGAACCTGGAATGCTAATCCAATGGCATCGGCGTACTTGTCTAATAGAGGCATCACTTCAAACGCTTTCTCGCCCGCAGCAAGCGCACCTAAACGAATCGCACATTTCATTAGAGCGCCCGTTTTATTGCGGTGAACTTCTTCTAACTCTTCTAGAGTGACAGAGCGGTTTTCAGCTTCAATATCAAGTGCTTGTCCAATACACATACCTTGTGCACCAGAGGCTTCTGCTAGGCGTTGAATCATTCGAACGCGATTGCTTTCACCGTCAGTACTTAATGTGCCTTCCGCAAGTATAGTAAAAGCGAGAGTTTGTAGTGAATCGCCCGTTAAAATTGCCGTTGCTTCATCGTATTTGATGTGACAAGTCTGATGCCCACGACGCAGTTCATCGTCATCCATTGCTGGAAGGTCGTCGTGAATCAGAGAGTAGGCATGAATACATTCGATTGCAGATGCTGGAGTGTCGAGTTCTTCAGCGGTGCAGCCGAGCATTTCCCCTGTAATGTAGACAAGAAATGGACGTGCGCGTTTGCCGCCTAAAAGTAACCCATAACGCATCGCGTTGATCAGGTTCTGATTTTGGTGTGGCAGGCGATCAAGCCAAAGGTTCAGTTGCTCGTTATTACGTGCTTGATAAGACAATAAAGTCTCGATCATAGGGGATCTCATACAATTCGTTATTCTGGTTGTGGGTTAAAGTCACTAAGTTCTGCGTTTTCATCATTTTGCAGTAGGATGCTAACACGCTGTTCAGCATCGTTTAGTTTGCTTTGACCGGCACGAGCGAGGGAGATACCTCGTTCAAATTTTTTCAGCGCATCATCTAAAGCTAGATCACCGTTTTCTAGTTGATCAACCAAGCCGTCGAGCTCTTCGATTGCCGCTTCAAAGCTCATATTTTCAGGTTTCTTAGTAGCCATAATAAATCTGCGTTTGGAAAGATGAACGAACGTTACCTTAGGGCGTTGAGATGGTCAAATGTAACCAATAAATTTTGCTAGAAAGTTCGTTTTTAAGAGGCTTGAAGCCACTTTCATCTAATAACCTCACCTTTATCGAGTTTATGACTGCTCGAGAACGGGGAAGCGGGTAATAGTTGTGATACAAAAAGCAAAAGTGTGATACTTAGGCCAAGAATTTACTAAAAGATCTTATAGTCTTGCCGATAAAAAGATTATCGTCGACATAGAGCTACAAAAAAGCATGAGGAGTGCTCAGTGGATTTAGCAACCCTAATAGGTTTGATTGGTGGATTTGCCTTTGTAATCATGGCAATGATCCTAGGTGGAAGCCTCGGGATGTTCTATGACACGACATCCATATTGATCGTGGTTGGTGGTTCAACGTTTGTTGTTCTGATGAAGTTCACCATGGGACAGTTCTTTGGCGCGACTAAGATTGCCGGCAAAGCTTTTATGTTTAAAGCGGATGAGCCTGAAGATCTTATTGCGAAAGTTGTAGAGATGGCTGATGCGGCTCGTAAAGGTGGTTTTTTAGCACTGGAAGAGATGGAAATTAACAACAGTTTCATGCAAAAGGGCATCGATCTTTTGGTGGATGGCCATGATGGAGATGTAGTTCGTGCTGCACTGCAAAAAGACATCGCATTAACCACAGAGCGTCATGAGCAGGGCGCGAAGGTGTTCTCTGCATTTGGTGATGTAGCACCCGCGATGGGTATGATTGGTACCTTGGTTGGCTTGGTTGCCATGCTTTCTAACATGGATGATCCAAAAGCGATCGGCCCTGCGATGGCGGTGGCACTTTTAACCACCCTATATGGTGCGATTCTTTCGAACATGGTGTTCTTCCCAATTGCCGACAAGCTTGCGCTGCGTCGTGACCAAGAGACACTCAACCGTCGTTTGGTTATGGATGGCGTACTCGCGATTCAAGATGGTCAGAACCCACGAGTAATCGATGGTTACCTGAAGAGCTACCTAAACGAAGGTAAGCGTACGATTGATGGTGAACCTGCGTAAGAGGAGTTGAAGATGGATGAAGAAAATCCATGTAAATGTCCTCCTCCGGGATTGCCTCAATGGATGGGGACATTTGCTGACTTGATGTCACTGCTGATGTGTTTCTTCGTACTGCTGCTCTCATTCTCTGAGATGGACGTACTGAAGTTCAAACAGATCGCTGGCTCGATGAAATTTGCGTTTGGTGTACAAAACCGCTTGGAAGTGAAAGACATTCCTAAAGGCACCAGCATCATTGCACAAGAGTTTCGACCTGGTCGTCCAGAGCCGACACCGATTGATGTGATCATGCAGCAGACGATTGATATTACGCAGCAAACGCTTGAGTTTCATGAAGGTGAATCTGAGCGTGCTGGCGGTACCATGCGTGATCAAGGCAAGATGACCGGAGGCAAGTCGCCAGAGGTTTCGACTCACGACAATCAAAACTCTGAGTCAGACCAACAGCAACAACAAGCTGAAGCTCAATCGCAAGAGATGGAAACCTTGATGGAAAGCATCAAGAAGGCGTTGGAGCGAGAGATAGACCAAGGCGCGATTGAAGTTGAAAACCTTGGCCAGCAGATTGTGATTCGAATTCGTGAGAAGGGTGCATTCCCATCGGGTTCTGCTTTCCTACAGCCTAAGTTCCGACCTTTGGTGAGACAGGTTGCTGAGTTGGTGAAAGATGTTCCGGGTATCGTTCGAATCTCAGGGCACACCGATAATCAACGTCTTGATTCCGAGCTTTATCGATCTAATTGGGACTTGTCATCACAGCGAGCAGTGTCTGTTGCTCAAGAGATGGAAAAGGTGCGTGGTTTCTCTCATCAACGCTTGAGAGTACGCGGCATGGCGGATACCGAGCCAGTCGAGCCGAACGATACTGAATGGCAACGTAGCCTCAACCGCCGCGTTGAAATCAGCATCATGCAGGGCGAGCCGCTTTACAGTGACGAAGTGCCTGTTATTAATGAATAGCCGATACGTGTACACACGGTAGCATGCAGATAGCATCGAAAGCCCAACCTTATAATGAGGTTGGGCTTTTTGTTTGCTGGTCTTCAATGGTTCTCTCTGCGGCATTTATGTCGTTTCGAAACCTGCTACTGTTAATAACAAGCGGTTTAATGATGGTGTTACAGCAAGCACTCTTTTCCTTGCTTCACTTTCTCATGTATAATTCGCGCCCTTAGATTTAGATATGATCTATTCTTGCTTCAAGTGCTGTGTAAATTTTCTAATTTACTTGGCGATGAGCGTTTTCAAAATTTTGAACATTAATGTTGTGAAAGTACTATGAAATTTATTGTTAAGCCCCATCCGGAAATTTTTGTAAAAAGTGAATCGGTGCGTAAGCGCTTCACAAGGATTCTAGAGTGCAACATTCGTAACGTTATTCAACGTCGCTGTGAAAGTGTTGCGGTATTCAACCGTCGCGATCATATTGAAGTGACGTCTGAGAGTGACCAGTACTACGCAGAAGTGTTAGAGGCTCTGACTCACACTCCAGGTATTCACCACTCTCTTGAAGTTCAACAGTCTGAATTCAAAGACTTGCACGATATTTACGAGCAAGTACTAGAACGCAGCCGTGCTGACATTGAAGGCAAGACTTTCTCTGTACGTGCTAAGCGTCGTGGTAAGCATGACTTTACCTCTATTGAACTTGAGCGCTACGTAGGCGGCGGTCTAAACCAAGCAGTTGAGTCAGCGAAAGTTCGACTTAAGAACCCTGATGTAACCGTTAAGGTTGAAGTGGCTAACGACAAGCTAAACCAAGTTCTAGCTCGTCACAAAGGCCTCGGTGGCTTCCCTCTTGGTACTCAAGAAGATCTACTGAGCTTGATCTCTGGCGGCTTTGATTCTGGTGTTTCAAGCTACCTGCACATCAAACGTGGCTCTAAGGTTCACTACTGTTTCTTCAACCTTGGTGGCCCAGCGCACGAGATTGGCGTTAAGCAAGTAGCTCACTACCTATGGAATAAATACGGCTCATCTGCAAAAGTGAAGTTCATTTCTGTAGACTTCGAACCAGTAGTTGCTGAAATTCTTGAGAACGTAGAAGACGGCCAAATGGGCGTTGTTCTTAAGCGTATGTTTATGCGTGCTGGTGGTATGGTTGCAGAGCGCTTCGGTATTGAAGCTCTAGTAACGGGTGAAGCACTTGGTCAGGTTTCTAGCCAAACGCTAACTAACCTTCGCCACATCGACAACGTGACAGATACTTTGATTCTTCGTCCGCTTATCAACTGGGACAAAGAAGACATCATTGACCTTTCTCGTATCATCGGTACTGAAGACTTCGCTAAAGTAATGCCTGAGTACTGTGGTGTTATCTCTAAGAAACCAACAGTGAAAGCGAAGAAAGGTAAACTGGAAGCAGAAGAAGCTAAGTTTAACTTTGAAGTGCTGGATCAAGTGATCGAGAACGCTCGTGTTATGGATATCCGTGACATCGAGAAAGAGAGCCAAGAGCAAGCGCCTGAAGTTGAACAAGTTCAAGCTGTTGCTGAGCACGCTATCGTTCTTGATATCCGTAGCCCAGAAGAAGAAGACGAAAGCCCACTAGAGATTGAGGGTGTTGAAATTAAACACATCCCATTCTTCAAGCTTTCGACTCAGTTTGGCGACCTAGACCAAGCGAAAGAGTACTTGCTGTACTGTGACCGTGGTGTAATGAGCCGTCTACAGGCGCTTTACCTACAAGAGCAAGGCTTCCATAACGTTAAGGTTTACCGCCCGTAGTGGTGTATTGACCAACCGTTAATCATTTTGCAAAGCCGCTTACTGAAAAAAGTGAAGTGACCCCGTAAAG
>NZ_JBFRNC010000055.1:0-13971 GCF_041470825.1 Vibrio sp. 10N.261.55.A10
AAAGATCAACACGCCCTAGTCATTTGCTAATGTTTGATTTTCCAAAACTCATTTCTGTCCAAAAGTTTGTTATACACACATCCACTATACGGTGATCCCTACACCACACTCACCACCCAAAAAAGCGCAGACCTTTCGATCTGCGCTTGTGGTTATTGTCCCGATAACACTGTTTAAATCGTTTTCAATTAACCCACGTTCTTACGTGCGTTTTGGAACATACGCATCCAAGCGCCATTCTCGCCCCAACCTTCCGGAGACCAAGAGTTTGCAACCGTACGGAATACACGCTCTGGGTGAGGCATCATAATTGTCACGCGGCCGTCAGTCGTTGTTAAACCTGTGATAGCGTTTGGCGAACCATTCGGGTTATTCGGGTATTGCTGCGTTTGGTTACCGTTGTTATCAACGTAACGTAGAGCAACCGTACCTGAGTTTTCAATCGCGTTTAGGTGGTCGTTATCACGTACTTCTACGCGGCCTTCACCGTGAGAAACAGCGATTGGCATACGAGAACCTTCCATGCCGTTGAAGAATACAGAATCTGACTTCTGAACTTCTACTAGGCTGAAACGTGCTTCAAAGCGCTCAGATTCGTTGCGAACGAAACGTGGCCAGTACTCCGCACCTGGGATAAGTTCACGTAGATTCGACAGCATCTGACAACCGTTACACACACCTAGAGAGAAGGTATCTTCACGCTTGAAGAAGTTTTCAAACTGGTCACGAGTAGAGTCATTAAACAAAACCGACTTCGCCCAACCTTCACCAGCACCTAGTACATCACCGTAAGAGAAGCCACCACATGCCACAAGGCCGTTGTATTCTTCTAGTACCGCTTGACCTGTTAGGATGTCGCTCATGTGAATATCAGTTGCTTCGAAGCCTGCACGGTCGAATGCTGCTGCCATTTCAACGTGAGAGTTAACACCCTGCTCACGTAGAATCGCCATCTTAGGCTTAGCACCTGTGTTGATGAACGGTGCTGCGATGTCTTCGTTTACGTCAAAGCTCAGTTTCACGTTCAGACCTGGGTCCGAGTTGTCTTTCTTCGCTTCATGTTCTTGGTCAGCACATACTGGGTTATCACGCAGACCTTGCATCTTGTGCGTTGTCTCAGCCCAGATAGTACGTAGTTCAGTACGGTTACGTTCAATCACTACAGACTCGCCAGACTTAATCACTAGTTCATCTGATGCTTCCCCTTCACCAACAACGCTGCCAATCACATGAGAACATGCTTCTAGACCGTTAGCTGCAAGAGTAGAAAGTACTGCGTCTAGGTCGTCGTTACGGACTTGGATTACTGCACCTAGCTCTTCGTTGAACAGTGCTGCTAGCGTGTCTTCACCTAACGCTTCAATGTTTGCATTAACACCACAGTGACCTGCGAATGCCATTTCTGCTAGCGTTACGAATAGACCACCATCGCCTTTATCGTGGTAAGCGACAACTTGGTCGTTCGCTACAAGTGCTTGAACGCCTTCGTAGAAACCTTTTAGTTGCGCTGCGTTGTCTACGTCTGCTGGCTTGTCACCAAGCTGCTTGTAAACCTGTGCAAGTGCTGTTGCACCCATACGGTTTTTGCCGTTACCTAGGTCGATAAGAACTAGGCTTGTATTACCTTTGTCAGTGCGAAGCTGAGGAGTAATCGTCTTACGAACATCTTCAACACGTGCAAACGCAGTGATAACAAGAGATAGCGGAGACGTTACTTCTTTCTGCTCGCCATTCTCTTCCCACTTAGTCTTCATCGACATTGAGTCTTTACCCACTGGGATAGTTAGACCCAGAGCTGGACATAGTTCTTCACCAACCGCTTTAACCGCTTCGTAAAGACCTGCATCTTCACCTGGGTGACCTGCTGGAGACATCCAGTTAGCCGACAGTTTAATGTGTTTGATATCGCCGATGTTGGTCGCTGCGATGTTAGTAATTGCTTCACCAACCGCTAGACGAGCCGATGCGCCGAAGTCTAGAAGTGCCACTGGCGTACGCTCACCAAGAGACATAGCCTCACCGTGGTAAGAGTCGTAGCTTGCCGCTGTTACTGCGCAGTTAGCAACAGGAACCTGCCATGGACCAACCATTTGGTCACGAGCTACAAGGCCTGTTACCGAGCGGTCACCGATGGTGATAAGGAATGTTTTCTCAGCGACTGTTGGCAAGCGAAGAACACGGTCAACCGCTTCGTTCATCTCGATGCCAGAACGGTCAATCGCAGGGTTGTTAGCTTTTAGCATTTTCGCGTCACGGTGCATCTTAGGTGTTTTACCTAATAGGATGTCCATTGGCATGTCGATTGGCGTGTTGTCGAAGTGTGAATCTTCTAATTTCAGATCACGTTCTTCAGTTGCTTTACCAACCACTGCGTACGGTGCACGTTCACGCTTACAAATCGCGTCGAACGTTGCCATGTCTTTATCAGCAACCGCCATTACATAACGCTCTTGAGATTCGTTACACCAGATCTCAAGTGGGCTCATGCCCGGCTCATCGTTTGGCACGTCACGTAGATTAAAGATACCGCCACGCTCGCCATCGTCGACTAGCTCAGGAAGAGCATTCGAGATACCGCCCGCGCCCACATCGTGGATAAATGCGATTGGGTTCGCATCACCAAGCTGCCAACAACGGTCGATAACTTCCTGACAACGACGCTCCATCTCTGGGTTTTCACGTTGTACAGAAGCGAAATCAAGATCTTCAGAAGAAGAACCAGAATCCATTGAAGATGCCGCACCGCCACCAAGGCCGATGTTCATCGCAGGACCACCAAGAACGATTAGGCTTGCACCTACCGGGATCTCTTTCTTCTGAACGTGCTCATCACGGATGTTGCCAAGACCACCAGCTAGCATGATTGGTTTGTGGTAACCACGCACTTCTTCACCTGCGTGAGAGTTTACTTTCTCTTCGTAAGTACGGAAGTAGCCAAGTAGGTTTGGACGACCAAACTCGTTGTTGAATGCCGCGCCACCAAGAGGACCTTCAAGCATGATATCCAGAGCAGTAACGATACGGCTTGGCTTACCAAAGTCAGTTTCCCAAGGTTGAACGAAGTTCGGGATCTTAAGGTTAGATACAGAGAAAGCAACAAGACCCGCTTTTGGCTTACCACCAATACCGGTTGCGCCTTCATCACGGATTTCACCGCCTGAACCTGTCGATGCGCCTGGCCACGGTGAGATTGCCGTTGGGTGGTTGTGCGTTTCAACTTTCATCAAGATGTGTGTTTTTTCTTGGTGGTAGTTGTACTGGCGAGTTTCTGGATCTGGGAAGAAACGACCAACTTCAGAACCAGTCATTACCGCTGCGTTATCTTTATAAGCAGACAGAACGTGCTCTGGTGTCGTTTCAAAGGTATTCTTAATCATCTTGAACAATGATTTTTCTTGCTTAACGCCATCGATAGTCCAATCAGCGTTAAATATCTTGTGACGACAGTGCTCTGAGTTCGCTTGTGCAAACATCATTAGCTCGATGTCAGTCGGGTTACGACCTAGCTTCTCAGTGAAGCTTTCAAGAAGGTAATCAATCTCATCTTCTGCAAGTGCAAGACCTAGGGTAACGTTTGCTTTTTCAAGCGCTTTACGTCCACCAGTTAGTAGGTCAACTTCCGCATAAGGAGCAGGCTCAGCAACGGTAAATAGTGCCGCCGCTGATTCGAAGTCAGTGAAAACCACTTCCATCATACGGTCGTGCAGGATTGCTTTCAGCTCAACAAGTTGAAGTTCAGAAAGTTCAGCAGAGGTTTCAATGTAGAAAGCAGTACCGCGCTCTAAACGTGACACTTTAGCCAGTCCGCAGTTGTGTGCGATATCTGTTGATTTTGAAGACCAAGGCGAGATAGTGCCTGGGCGTGGCGTTGCAAGCAGCAGTAAACCTTCAGGTTCATGCTCTTCAATCGTTGGACCGTAAGTCAGTAGCTTTTCTAGCTTCTCAACTTCAGACTCATCTAGGTCTGCCGTTAGATCAGCAAAGTGGGCAAACTCAGCGTAAATACCTGTTACAGGTAAGCTTAATTCACGACAAAGCTCTAAAAGCTTGTTAACACGAAACTCAGATAGAGCTGGGGAGCCACGCAAAATTCTCATGTGCTTACGTCTCTTATGCAGTTAATTAAGGTAGTATTGGAATAAATTCAGTGGGTTAAAGGAAAAACCTAACTGTTTTCTTCGAAGCTATTCCCGAAGGTTTAAAAACCTATGCCGATCCCACCTCTTCAATGCGAGCGCATTATAAAGCATTTCTTTTTGTGACGTAACACCAAAAGCAACCGTTTGCGTGATTTTTTTTATCTTTCTGCGTAAATGGTACTTTTGCTGCATTTATCACCACTTTTACAACTGTTTAATTAAACCTGCTTTGCCAGCCTTGCGGGGTTTGGTATAAAGGGGCTTCCACTTTTCGAGATTTCATTTTGATGCCTAAATTTACGCTCATCTTTTCGTCTAAATTCATTCTGCTCGTTATCGCTCTGGTTGGGCTCGCGGGATGCCAGATTGAATCTGAACCTAAAAGTGTCCTTGAGCAAATACGAGATCGCGGTGTTCTTCGTGTCGGCACCCTAAATAACCAACTCTCTTATTACATTGGTCCTGATGGCCCTGCAGGCTTGGATTACGAATTAGCTCGTGAATTTGCGCAGGAGCTTGGTGTAAAGCTTGAGGTTAAACCCGCTTACCGTTTGTCAGGCTTATTCCCTGCGTTGAAGAAAGGCGAGATCGACCTTATCGCGACCGGCTTAACGCAAAATAACAAACTGACACGCGCTTACCGCGCCGCGCCTGCTTATTACTATGTAAGCCAACAGGTCGTGTACAAAAAGGGCCAATGGCGCCCAAGAAACCTTGAGCAATTGATCAATTTTGAGAATGAGCGTCAGGCTGAGTTTGTAAAAGCACAAGCTGAATCAGAAGCTGCGGTATCAAGCGAGACGCTGACGCCCTCTTTGGTTGTGGTGAAAGACTCGCACTTTGAACCAACACTCAAACTGCTGCAGAAAACGCACGATGACTTCATCTATGACGCGGTTGGCAATGCAGACATCAATGACCTGCTAAAAGAAGTATCAACAGGCGAACGTTTATTCACAGTGGCCGACTCTATCGAGCTATCACTGGCGCAACGTTTGTACCCAGATGTTGCCTTGGCATTTGAGCTGACAGAAGACCAACCTATCTCTTGGTACCTAAATAGATCGGAAGATGAAAGCCTGTATGCTTTGCTGATTGAGTTCTTCGGTAACCTAAAACAGTCTGGTGAACTGGCTTCACTAGAAGAGAAATACATCGGCCACATCGGCACTTTTGACTACGTTGATACTCGTGCCTTTATCCGCGCACTGGACAGCAAGTTGCCAAAATGGTCGCCGCTATTTCAAAGGTACTCTCAAGAATTTGATTGGCGCTTGATTGCCGCTTTGGCCTACCAAGAATCACACTGGAACCCTGTTGCGCGCTCACCAACGGGTGTTCGTGGCATGATGATGTTGACACTGCCCACCGCGAAGAGTGTTGGGGTAACCAACCGTCTCGACCCGAACCAGTCGGTACAAGGCGGTGTTGAGTACCTGCGTCGTATCGTGAACCGAGTACCAGATTCAATCACTCAACACGAAAAGATCTGGTTTGCACTTGCTTCATACAATGTCGGTTACGGGCACATGATGGACGCGCGTCGCCTCACGAAGGCACAAGGAGGAGATCCTGATGCTTGGGGCGATGTGAAAGACAGATTGCCTCTGTTAAGACAGAAGAAGTACTACAGCCAAACTCGATATGGGTATGCGCGTGGTGATGAAGCGAGAAACTACGTTGAAAACATTCGCCGTTATTACCAAAGCATTATTGGCCATGTAAATAAGCGCAATAAAGAACAAGAAGCGACCCTTGAAGGTTTGGTGGTGATCCCACCTTTAGAAACCTCAGGTGCTGAATCGAGTATCAGCCCAGCTCAGTCGACAGTAAGCAGTTCTGAGCCTTCACAGTAAAACCCAAAAGAGCAATGCCATCTAGCATTGCTCTTTTTTATTGTCTTTTTTCGACTCTTCTTTCGTCACTAAGGGATAAGGGAAGCAGGCAAGAAAATGATGATGAGATCTAGAGTGTCATATTGCAGTAACAATCGAACCTTATAACGGCACACCACAATCAAGATTATGCTCTGTTGCACTGCAATGCTGGCTTTAGACTAGAACTGCTCTTCTATTTAAGCCAAGCGTGCGACAGGCCAAACAAACGAATAACACTATAATTAAATCGTTAGTCCAAACTAAAAAGTCAGACGACAAATAGGAAATCATTGAAATGATGAAGAAACTGAAATCGAAACGCCTTGATAAGACCGTTGCTGCAAACCGTCGTAAGCGTATGCTTTCAAATAATAAGAAGAAGATCATTTGGCGCAATCGCGCTTTCATGCAGATGATTGCTGAGTAAATGTAGTTACTCAGGCAGTTTGCTTGGCACTCTTGCGATAGAGAGTGCCGAAAGTACGCTGCTATTTCTTATTGCCAGCCTTCATCTCTGCTTCTAAACGCTGCTCTTCCAACAGACGTTCTTGCTTTCGCTTCTCTTTTATCTCTTTTCTACGACGCTTGAAAAACGCTTGTAATTGCTCACGGCACTCTTCCTCTAACAAACCATGTTCAACGTCGGCATAGTGGTATGAGGCCTGGCTTTCAAACAAATTCAACACTGTACCTGCAGCGCCTGCTTTTAAGTCTGGAGCACCAAACACAATGCGCTTTACTCGGCTGTGTAGCAAGGCACCTGCGCACATTGGGCAAGGCTCTAGCGTAACGTATAAAGTGGTATCGAGTAGCCGATAGTTTTCTAAGGTTTGACCGGCTTTACGCAAGGTTTCAATTTCTGCGTGTGCCGTTGCATCGTGGCTGCCAATCGAACGGTTCCATCCTTCAGAGATAATCTGCCCATCTTTCACTAATACCGCACCCACTGGAACCTCTCCCTCGCTCTCTGCTTGCTTAGCTACCTCAATGGCGCGTCGCATGAAGATTTCATCTTGAGGGGTGAATTGATGGTCTGACAAAGGGAACTCCAGAAAACAAAGGATAAAAACGAAAATAGGTATGCGGTGAAGCATACCTAATCTTCGTGATAATGAACAATAAAGAGGTTAAAACAACAAGAGACAATGAACCATTGCCGCTTGCTGGTTGGTCGAACTGTTAGCTATTAGCGTCTTCTGTGTCACCGGCTATTGGCGTCGCTTTGATGCTCACAATACGGTTATTCTCAACAGAGATAATTTCAAACTGCCACTGCTGGTATTGAACAACTTCGCCTGCATCCGGTAAGCGCCCTATTAACCAAGTCACAAGGCCATTCAACGTTTGGAAGCTCTCGCTTTCGCCCTCAAAATCCGATAGCTCTAAACGGTTTTTCAGTTCACTGATAGGAATCAATCCATCCACCAACAAACCGTCTTCCACTTGCTCGGTCCAAAGATCGTTCGGATTATTCGATAGCTCGCCAGCAATCGCCTCAAGAATATCGTAATGAGTCACAAGACCTTGAACATCGCCATACTCGTCGACAATGAATGCCATCTCGGTGCCCGACTCTTTAAAGTAGCCAAGTAGACGCAGAGCTTTCATCGATTCTGGAACATAGATCGGCGAGCGAGACAGCCCCATGATCACTTGAATGCTTAGATTGCCCGCCTGATTCAGCAAGGCTTTGGACGACACCGTACCGACCACTTTATTGAGATGGTCTTGGCATAGTGGAAATACACTGTGCTTTGAAGAGCGTAGTTTCTTAAATATCTGCTCTACAGGTTGCTCAATATCTAGAAAGTCGACGTCTCGACGTGGCGTCATCAACGAGCTTACAAGGCGATCATCAAGCTGCAAGATATTACGAATCATCTCTTGCTCGCCGCGCTCAATCACTCCAGATTCTGAGCCCTCTTTCACCAGTGCATGGATATCGTCTTCAGTGACACTATCTTCTTCACCGCCTCGGCCCATCAACTTAAGAATACCTTCCGTTGAAGCCGACAACGCAAACACAAACGGCGTCGCGATTTTAGATAACCAGAAGATTGGCAGCGCGACTAACACAGCAATGTTTTCAGCTTGAGACTGAGCAAAACGCTTTGGTACCAACTCACCGACAACGATAGCGAAATAAGTAATACCTACCACCACAACCGCAGTAGACAAGATGTTCGCTTGTGTTGGGTCTAGTCCCCACAGTTCAAGTTGAACGGCTAGTGGAGCCGATAGCGTCGCCTCACCCACAATCCCGCTGAGTAGGCCGATTACCGTGATACCGATTTGGATTGTAGAGAGGAAGCGGGTTGGGTTTTCTTTGAGATCAAGAGCAACCTGAGCGGAGCGGTGTTTTTCGGCTAAGCGTTTCAGCCGACTATTTTTTGCTGCTACCAATGCAATCTCAGACATGGCAAACAGACCATTTAAAACAATTAACCCTACTAAAAGCAGAATTTTCATGTGGCTTGGATTTCCTAAATTTACCGGCCAACAATTAGCCGTAATCCGGAGTATAAGCTGAGTGCGTTTATTTGGGATATAGAAAGTTTTGAATATAAAAAGTTTTGGATATAGAAAGTTTTGGATATAAAAACCTTGGATATAAAAAACGGAAAAAATAGCGAAAAAAAGCCCGCACATTTCGGTGCGGGCTTAGCAATGAATAAAGCTTAGTTTTGCTTAGTTCAATCTTACATTGTGTAAGTGTAAGGTGCTTGGATACCTAGTGGGATACCAAGAGCCCAGTAAGCTAGCAAGAAGATAGACCAACCGATTAACATCGCAATCGAGAATGGCATCATTAGAGAAGCTAGAGTACCGATACCTGTCGACTTAACGTAGCGCTGACAGTAAACAACAACCAGTGGGAAGAACACCATTAGTGGAGAGATGATGTTAGACACTGAGTCACCTACACGGTAAGCCGCTTGAGATAGCTCAGGAGAGATACCCACAACCATTAGCATTGGAACTAGGATAGGACCAATCAGTGCCCACTTAGCTGAAGCAGAACCAACAAGAAGGTTAACTGCAGCCGTTAGTAGAATCATACCAACAACCGTTGCTTCACCTGGAAGGTCCATCGCTTTCAAGCCTTCAGCACCGTAAAGTGCCAGCATAGTACCGATGTTTGATTGAGCGAATGCAGATAGGAACTGAGCACAGAAGAACGACATTACAATGTATGCGCCCATCGTTGCCATCGTCTCAGACATTGCTTTGATAACATCATTACTATTCTTGAATGTACCCGCTACACGGCCGTAGACGATACCCGGAATAATAAACAGGATGAAGATCAGAGGAACGATAGACTTCATTACTGGTGCTGAGAACGCCGTTAATTCGCCTTCAGGTGAACGAAGTGCTGAGTTTTCAGGCATTAGAGCCGCGATAAGCAGACCAATACCGGCAACCATTGCCCAACCAGCGAATTTGAATGCTTTAGATTCAATGGCTGTGAACGTACCTAGATCAGGTGCTTGTTCTGCATCTTCATCTACAGGCGTATTAGCAAGACGAGGCTCGATAATTTTCTCTGTAACGTACCAACCAATTGCCACAATTAGAATTGAAGACAAACCAGTAAAGAAGATGTTCGCTAGAGGGTTGATCACATATGCAGGGTCAAGAACGTTTGCCGCTGTTTGAGTGAAACCAGCTAGTAGCGGATCAATACCTGAAGGGATAAAGTTCGCTGAGAAACCACCTGATACACCAGCAAACGCTGCTGCAATACCCGCTAGAGGGTGACGACCCGCAGCGTGGAAGATGATACCGCCAAGAGGGATTACTAGAACGTAACCTGCATCAGCTGCTGTGTGAGACACGATAGCAACCAAGATTAGCATCGGCGTTAGTAGCTTAGCTGGCGTGAAGTTAAGCATCTTCTTAAGGCCAGTCGTAATGAAGCCTGAAGAGTCTGCAACGCCAACACCTAGCATAGCAACAAGTACGATGCCTAGAGGTGCGAAGCCTGTGAACGTGGTAACCATATTCGCTAGGAAGCTAGCAAGCGCTTCACCAGTTAGTAGGTTGTTTACTTCAAGAGCAGCACCCGTTTGAGGGTTGATTAAGTCGAATGAAAGATTCGATAAAAGTGCAGATGCTACCCATACAATAACTAGAGCCCAGAAGAACAGGATTGCTGGATCTGGAATTTTGTTGCCGGCGCGTTCAATGAAGTTTAGAAAGCGGTCCATACCACTGATCTTCTCAGTCGATGGTGCTTTTTTTACGGCTTGGTTACTCATTGTAACTCCATATGTGATGTTGTTTTGTTTAGGCCTAATATAAGTTTTGACCACGGCCTATTGGTACAGCACATATTCTATTAAAGTCGTTGTTAAAAAGCACAAGATTCCACCTAATTTTCCATAAATGGAGACATATTTTGCAAAAATACCATACAATGGCAACAATATAAAAACAAAAAACATACCATTCCATATACAGAGTTTTAACTGGCACATAAAGAATGTCCGAGAAGAGCAAACTATCACGACATTGAAGTTATAAACCCAATCAATCGAACTCGCTGTATTTAGAAATCATGGTATGTAATTCGATCGCTTGATTATTACCAAACCGGTCTTCCCATGAGCTTGTTATCTGAACGGTCTTCAGCGCTCCGGATAAACTGTTCGTCACTGTCCAATCAAGTTGATATTTAAAATGCGAGTGATCCATGCCATCAACAATATCCGTAGCAAAATCCGCAGGCGTTATACTCGATAAAGCGGCAGATGCGCCTCGAGTTCTAAACCATTCCAGCTTATTTTCAGCCAAATTCAAAGCTTCTACACTATGAATAGCAAAGTCAGACTTTTGCTCAACATATGTTTGTAACTTAATTAGCCCTAGCGAACCGACTCCGATCAATAAAAATGAAATGAGTACTTCAATTAGGCTAAAACCTTTTTGCTTATAAATCATTCCATGAACCTTTTTGCCATCTTGGCTTAGGTGAAAATTCGAACTCATCAATAACATCTGAATTGAATGAAAAATTCAGAGAGTTATTAAATAGCGCCATTTGCCCTTCTGTATCAAAAAATTGTCCCCCCGTGAAACTGAATGCGCCAGCTTGCGCATAAGTTGCATGGTATGGCGTAAGAGTACTTGAAGAACCATACATAGTATTAATTAGGTCACTAAATACTGAATTTACAAAAGGTTTCACTTCCGTCATCGAGTCCCATTGAGAAGGAGTGGGAGAGTAAGTATTATTAAAATGAAAAAATACACCGCTAATATCGCCAGAACCAGTGACCCCAAAAACACCGTCATGAACAAGTAAAAACAAATCGGTTCCCGGGTGTGCAGCCTGTAAATTTACAATATTCGTCACATCAACTGGCGCTAGTTGGCAAGAGCCATCAATCCAAACTTTATTGGGCTGTCCATTCACTATTGAATCAGAAAATTGGCTATAGCAATCAACACTACTAGAAGGCATTGAAACTTTAATAAATTCGTTATCTACATCATCACGAACCTCTTGCCACTTACTTTTATCGACTCCGAAAAAATCTTTAAAAGGGTCGATAGTGTCATCTCGCTGAATATCTAACCCAACATTATGAGAACTTATCACTCCAAAGGAGTTCTCCCATATCCCTGATTTAACAGCTGTCGATGTCTTATGAGAAGGCTTACAATCCTTAGTGGGATCATGCCCGGCTCCTGGAGATTCAATAGAACTACTTACGCCATGATTGGTAATACCAGTCGCAATAAACCTATATTTAACCACTGCCCCGATACACTCATAAGCTTCAGCAGCCGAGTCAAATTCACCAGGGTCTGGTGGTGAAAAAAGTGCTGAGCCAAAAGAAATAACATCAGAAGTCGACTTCATAGCTCCATAACCAACTGAAGATGAAAAGATTATTTTTTTATTAACACTGCTATGACCAACTTGAGAAAGCAAAATTTCAGGGTTTGTAAAGTCAGCATTTAAGGAAGAAAAACTATACGAGTTACAAACTGTCGCTAAATTATTGGGTATTGATTGCAATTTTTGATTAACAATATATGTAAACCCACACTCTAGACCTCCCTCTGCTTCCCAATGTTGCTTGCGCGCTTCTACTTCATTCTGAGATCTTTTTATTTGATAAAAAACAGAGCGATAACTACCAAAAGTCAACATTAACGCAGTAACTAGTAATACACTTGTTGTAAGTAAAACAACCGCACCTTGTTGATTTTTATTCATCGCCAATTCCTATTTTTTACAATCACACTTGATGAATAATTAACGGACGTATCTCCTACTAATTCAGCAGAAATCATAATGGTTGTAATACCTGAACTAACCCCTTGAGATTCAATGCTTGACTGATTCGCATGAAAATCAACGACTCTAATTTGATTCGGCTCAAAGATAGAAGAGCACCCACTAATCGCCGCTGATACTGTTTTTACGATACTGGAGGGGCTATCACACACCTTGACCAAGCCTGAATCAAATACAAAAGCGACATTTCGAATCTCTGATTGATGAGTGTAAGCATATGCAACCGTTTTTGAATCAGGAGAAATATATAAAGTATCGGTGGAGCCTGATAATTTTAGAGATACACCTGTCCCTCCATCGTAGCCCGCACGCTGGATATCTTCTTTAAAGTATTGAAGAGCTCCTGAAACTTGTTGTAATAGTAATAATTCTTTACTTCTCTCGGATGCGATGTTTTGTCCCGATATAAATACCGACCCCACACTTCCAATAACTACAATTCCCAAAATAGAAGAGATCATTAATTCGACTAATGTTGCACCGAATTGCTGCCTCTTAAGTGCAGGTCTGATAACCATAAAAGTCTCCTCCCACACCACAGATTCTCATTCTTCCAGAAGTACTATATGTTATAAGCTTTAAAGGCTTAGAGTTCATATCAAATAAGAGATGCCCATCTTTAGCTTTACCGTTTACTCCACTAAATTTAATTTGTTCAGAACTGTAGTTAACGGTGAAATCTATGTTTCGAAATGAAACTCCTTCCATTGTAAGGATTGCCGTACCGGTATTCGGAACATCGAATTCAGTCAATTCAATTTTCCAATCACCGGTGTCATTTGAGTTACCATTCATTAGAAAATGAGCCCAAAGATCAGTATTTCTCATAACTGCCTCAGATTTCGCCTGCATCATAAAACCATTCAGCTCGGTAGCTAGCCGTTGCATTTTCACTGTTTCCGAGACCGAACTAAAACTTGGAGCGGCAACTGCCAATAATATAGAGAGCACTGATATGGTTATGAGTAGCTCTAAGAAGGTAAACCCGCGAGACATTTCCCAAATTCCTATGTAAACCGATACGTAACCGTATTTAATCTTGCAAGGATGCTACCACCGAAGAAAAATAGGCTGAATATAGAGAAGGAACTACTCGTGATGATTCGAAAAAATAAATGTAACAACAACAACTTAAGTAACAAAGGGATGACATTGATCGAACTATTGATCGCAGTGGCTCTTATTGGAGTACTAACCGCTATTGCCTACCCAAGCTATACCGAGCATGTAATAAAATCCCATAGAACAGCAGCATTAGCTGATATGGCAAAAATCCAACTCACGCTTGAGCAGTCTTACAATGGTGTATATAGCTGGGGAAGTATTGTTTCAGGAGGGGCTTGTACTATGTGTGAATCACCAAGTGATCGCTATGTATTTTCTGTCGCAAGTTCAAGCAGCATGGCATATATAATAACTGCCACGGCACAGTCAACTAAGGGGCAAAGTGGTGACTCTTGCTTAGGCACTCCCAAAACAATGACGCTAAAATCTTCAGGTGAAGAATCCCCTGCAGATTGCTGGAACTAGTAGAAATTAATGCCCTTGGTTTGATTAAAGAATGACTAGGCATATACATGGCTGCATTTTTTAACTAAACGAGATGATCAAAAAAGCCTGCACACTGAACTGACCCCCAATAGTT